>CAKUDW010000135.1 GCA_934645275.1 uncultured Clostridia bacterium | reverse complement strand
CACCTGACTCTTAATCAGGGTGTCCAGGGTTCGAGCCCCTGAAGGTGTACCAGAAATCCTTCAATGTTTCACGCTTTGAAGGATTTTTAATTTTTTATTTTAGTATAACTGTATACAATGTTTGTTATGTTGAATGGAATTGATGTTATTTTCGTGAAAAAACATTTGATTCACAGATACAATGTGATATAATAATAGCTAGGTAGAAAGCTGTGCATCAGCTTATATTGAATTATTACGGGAGGTTACAGCTATGTTGAACAAAGCAGTGCGCATGCACGCGGCCAACGATCTTCGCTTGGATACTTTCGAGATGCCCGCCATTAAGGACGACGAAATCCTTGTAAAGATCATTTCGGACTCGATCTGCATGTCCAGCTACAAGGCGACCATCCAGGGTTCTAACCATAAGCGTGTTCCTGATGATATTGCGGAGCATCCGGCGATCATCGGTCATGAATTCTGCGGCGTGATCGAAGAAGTTGGCGCAAAATGGGCCGACAAGTACAAGAAGGGTGAAAAATTCACCATCCAGCCCGCCATTGACTATCGCGGCACGATGATGACGCCCGGTTACGCCTTCGAATTCTGCGGCGGCGATTCCCAGTATGCTATTCTGATGAACGAAGTCATGGAGCATAACTGCCTGTTGGAGTACAAGGCTGATGCGTATTTCTACGGCTCTCTGTCCGAACCGTTGAGCTGCATTGTGGGCACCTACCATGCCATGTACCACACCAAGCCTGGCAGCTATGTTCACGAGATGGGCATCAAAGAAGGCGGCAATATGGCCATTCTGGCTGGCGCTGGCCCGATGGGTCTGGGTGCGATTGACTACGCCATCCACTGCGATCGCAAGCCCGGTCTGCTGGTTGTAACCGATATTGATCAGGCTCGCCTGGATCGCGCTGCATCTATCTATACAGTGGAAGACGCTGCTGCGCACGGCGTAAAACTGGTCTACGCCAATACCCGTGAAAATGCGGTCGAAACGTTGATGGGCATTACCGACGGCAAGGGCTATAACGATGTGCTCGTGTTTGCGCCCGTTCCCGCGGTTATCGAGCAGGGCGACGCGATTCTGGCCTTCGACGGCTGCCTGAACTTCTTCGCAGGCCCGACCAATCCGAAGCTCTCCGCCATGTTCAATTTCTACGAGGTACACTACGGTGCGCATCACATCGTGGGTACCTCCGGCGGCAACACCTCCGATATGATCGAATCTCTGGAAATGATCGCCGCCGGCAAGCTGCATCCCGAAGGAATGATCACCCATATCGGCGGTCTGGACGCAGTTGTTGAAACTACGATGAACCTGCCCAAGATTCCCGGCGGCAAGAAGCTGATCTATCCCCACATTTCCATGGAGTTGACGGCTATTGATGATTTTGCCAAGAAGGGCGAATCCGATCCCATGTTCAAGGAACTGGCTGAGATTTGCGCGCGCCACAACATGCTCTGGAGTCTTGAGGCTGAGCAGTACCTGCTGGCACACGCTAAGTCCATCTGAGTAAGCGTTGCTGACTCGCAAAATCTTGTTTTATTGATTCCTGTTCTTTAGATAAAAGCCAGCGGTTCCGAAACGGAGCCGCTGGCTTTATGTCCTTTTTTACCCTGTCTACTGAATATTCAATTCTTTGAGCGCATTCAGCGCCTGTTTTGTTGCAGCTTCCGCCTGCTCGCGCTCACGCCGCGCCTTGGCAAGCTGCGTATCGGCAGCACGCGCAGCCAACACATCAGCCTCGGTAATTTCCATAAGCTGTTCACGCGTCACATCTTCAAGTGAAGCGAGTCGATTGGCTTGCTCAGTCAGCACTTTTTCAAAGATATTGCGCACACCGCGGGCATTGCCGAAGGCGATGGACGTGGTATTTGAATCTTCGATATAGGTACGCGCAGCATTTCTGGCAGCTTCATCAAGCGTATACTGCCCCTTCTTGAGTTGTAAATCGAGTATGGACAGCATTTCGTCGGTAGAATAATCGTCGAAGTGTAGGTAACGATTAAAGCGCGATTCGAGACCAGGGTTGGAGTGGATGAACTTGTCCATCAATGCGTCGTAACCGGCCACGATGACAATCAAATCCTCGCGGTGGTCCTCCATCATTTTGAGTAACGTATTGATGGCCTCCTGTCCAAAATCGTTCTCAGCACCAGAGACAAGGCTGTAGGCCTCATCAATGAACAGCACACCCCCGATGGCACTCTCGACCACCTTCGATGTCTTTGCGGCCGTCTGACCGACATAGCCCGCTACCAGGCCTGTGCGATCCACTTCTACGAGCTGTCCCTTAGACAGCACGCCAAGGCTGCGATATATGCGCGCCATCAGGCGGGCGATGGTTGTTTTGCCCGTGCCTGGATTACCGGAAAACACCATGTGTAACGACATATCCACGGCCTTCAGGTTATTCTGACTGCGCAGCTTGTGTACCGTGACCATGTTGATGAGATTGTTGACCTCACGCTTAACGCCATCAAGACCAATCAGTTCATTCAACTCATGCTTCAGATCGTCGATCTTCTCAACAGGCGCTTCTTCTGCTGCTTCAGGTTTGGCAGTCTTGGGCGCAGTGGTGTGCAAAGGCACAGAAGATACGGATTCCGGCTTCGTCGTTCCGCTCTGTGGTTTCTGCGGCGGCGTATTCGTTGTGGGTGCACCCCAGAAATCATCGGCCACGCGCTTCAGATTATTTCCAATCAGGGTTTCGATGACATCCATTTGTGTACGGATGATCTCATCGCGCCTGTCTGTCATATCATTTCAGCTCCTTTGGGTTTATTCCATATTTCAGCAATATGGCCGGACGCACAACATGCGTCCGGCCGCATTTTTTAAAGCGGAAATCAGCAAAACCAGAGTCCCGCAAGCTGGTACTGCTCGCCGGCAGTTATTCGCCCTTGCAAACTTTTTGATACAGCTTGATATACAGCTTTGCAGAACGATCCCAACCGTATTGTCCCTCCATGGCGCGCATCGCAAGGCGATTGAAGGTGATGCGATTCTCATGGTACATCTTCACTGCGCCCTCGATGACGTGCAACATATCGTGCGCATTGTAATTCAGGAAAGTAAAGCCGTTTCCATCGCCAGTATACTCGTTGTAGGCAAGCACCGTATCGCGAAGACCGCCCGTTTCGCGAGTGATAGGCAGCGTGCCGTAACGCAGTGAAATCAGCTGCGAAAGGCCGCAGGGTTCAAACATGGATGGCATCAGGAACAGGTCGCACGCAGCGTAGACTCTATGTGCCAGCGCGTTGTTCATCTGGAAACGCGCAGCAGCACGCCCGGCATACTTCCACTGCGCCCAGCTGAACAGATCCACATACTTACTTTCACCCATGCCGAGTACTACGAACTGTGCGCCGGTATCCATAATGGAATTGAACACGCATTCTACCAGATCGAGCCCCTTCTGACCCGAGAGACGGCTGACCATACCGATCACAGGAACGTCCAGGTCTTGCGTCAGGTTAAGTTCCTGCTGAAGCGCGAGCTTGTTTCTGACCTTCAGATCAAAGTGCGCTGCATCATATTTTTCGACAATCAGCGAATCGTGCGCTGGATCATATTCCACTGTGTCGATACCGTTTAGAATACCGCACAGGTTCGCAGAGCGCGCGCGCAGCAGTCCATCGAGGCGTTCACCATAATAAGCCGTCTGGATTTCCTGCGCGTAGGTGGGACTGACCGTCGTCACCTCGTCGGCATATACGATGCCGCCCTTCATGAACGAGCACATGCCGTAGAATTCAAGGCTGTCGCTGGTATAAGCCAAATTGCCCAACCCGAGCATTTCCTCGACAAAATCGATGGGGAAGATGCCCTGGAACTTGAGATTGTGAATGGTGTATATCGTTTTGATACCCCTGTACAGCTCAAGGTTTGCATACTGAATCTTCAACATGGCAGGGATCAGACCGGTCTGCCAGTCGTTGCAGTGGATAACGTCGGGCACGTAGTCCAGCAGCGGCAGCGCGCCCAGCACGGCACGGCAGAAAAAGGCGTAGCGCTCGCCCTCGTCTGTACCGGAACCGTACACGTAGTCGCGTCCAAAATACTGCTCATTGTCCACAAAATAGAAGGTAACGCCTTCATATTCCAGCTGATGCACGCCGGCATACTGGCGCCGCCAGCCGAGATTGACGTAGAAATTGAACAGATAGCGCATCTGCTGGCGCCACTTTGCGTCTATCATTTTGTACAGCGGCAGAATGACGCGCACGTCCGCACCGGTTTTAATCAGTTCCTTGGGCAGTGCGCCGACCACGTCTGCCAAGCCGCCCGTTTTGATGAACGGTACGCATTCGGATGAGGCAAAGAGTATTTTCATATTCGTTCAACCTCCGAGAATAATTGATGCAAAAAAGCTACAGCGTTACATTCTTGCCAATCACGATGGGATACTGTCGCTGTCCGATCAAGCGACCATGCGCACGCACGGTAACGACCTTATCCAGAATCACGTTTTCCATTTCAACTTCTTCTTCGATATAGCAGTCCTGCATGATGATGCAGTCCTTCAGGCGCGCGCCGCGACCGACATGCACACCGCGGAACAGCACGCAGTTTTCAACTGAACCTTCAATAATGCAGCCGTCGGCAACGAGGGAATTCTTTACTTCGGCACTGCTGCGGTAGATAGCAGAAACCTCATCGCGCGTCTTAGTATACACCGGGTGCGTGTTAAACAGTTCACGGCGTACATCATAATTCAGCAGATCCATATTGAATTTGAAGAATCCCTTGATCGTCTCGATGCGGCGATAGTAGCCCTTAAACTCATAGCCCATGATTTTCAGCGCGCCGGAGTTGACGTATGCGCGAATGACCTCGGAATCAAGATCCTTTGCACCGCGCGCCGATGCCTGATCGATCAGGTGAATCAGCAGCGTGCGTTTAATCATGAATACGTTCATGCTAAGATTCGGGTAGCTTGCCGCATTCGGATTGACCTCGATATCCTCTACCAGATTACCTTCGCCAATCTTCAGGTAGCTGTGGTTATTGGCGGAGGAACTGGAGAATTCCAGATGCTCGGGTTTAACCTTGATGTACATCATCGTTACGTCCGCGCCACTGGAAAGATGCTGCGCGACCATATCTTCAAACGAAGTATTGCAGATATAATCGCTGGAGGACAAAATGACATACGGCTGCGTCGAACGGCGCAGGTAATCAAAATTCGCACGCAAGGCCTCGACCAGCCCGGAATACTCGCCGCCGTTTTCACGGGTAAGAAAGGGGGGCAGGATGAACAGACCGTTGTTGCGCGTATGCAAATCCCATTCCTTGCCAGAACCGAGGTGATCCATCAGCGAGTGATAATTTTTCTGTGCGATCACGCCGACGTTGCGCACGCCGGAATTGACCAGATTTGAGAGTACGAAATCGATAATCCGATACCGGCCCGCCACAGGAAGCGCGGCGACCGCGCGGTTCGTCGTCAGTTCTCGAAGATTCAGGTTATCCTTCGAGGTGTAGATTACGCCCATCACGTCATTCATGATTTCGCCTCCCTTTCAGCGATAATACTTCCATCGATTTGTTCGCCCGCATGTACAGTATAATCGCAGGGCAACACGGTATCCTGGCCCACCAGCGCAATTGCGCCCTCAGCTTCACCGACGCGGCAACCGCCCTGGATAACGCAGTTCTCAGATACGATGGCGCGGCGGATCACCGCACCGGCCGATACCTTCGTGCCGGGCATGATCACGCTGTCCTCAATCAGCGCGCCCTTTTCCACCGTAACGCCCGCAAACAGTACGCTGCCATGTACTTCACCGTAAATCTCGCATCCCTCGGCGATCAGGCAGCGCTCAGCCACGGCCTCCTCACCAATGTAGTGTGGATACATGACCGGACTGCGCGCATAAATGCTCCAGCGCTTATCGGTCAGGTCGAACTCCGGCGGCACCT
>CAKUDW010000134.1 GCA_934645275.1 uncultured Clostridia bacterium | reverse complement strand
ATCGTGCCGATGTTTACATGAGGCTTCGTGCGCTCAAATTTTGCCTTTGCCATAGTGAACTCCTCCCAACAAAATCGAAATGATATTCGTATGGAGCGGGTGATGGGAATCGAACCCACGTGATCAGCTTGGGAAGCTGGAGCTCTGCCATTGAGCTACACCCGCGCGTTCCCGCCGTCATACGCCGTCATACAGCATTTATTGTAAGGGAAAAGCGTGCGTTTGTCAACCACTTAATGTAATTTCCCCGTTTAAATATTATCCGCATGTACGTAGACGGCGAACAGCTACTTTTGTTTCAGATACTTCATCAATTTGCGCTTGATGCGCTGCAGCGCGTTGTCTATGGATTTCACATGGCGGCCCATTTCCTGCGAAATTTCCACATAACTCTTGCCCTCCATGTAGCGAACCAGCACTTCCTTTTCAAGGTCGGAAAGCACCTGGCCGATGCGGCCCTCTATCACGGAGAGATCTTCTCGATCGATGAGCATTTCCTCAGGATTGCTGGGCGCATCCTCGGTAATTACATCCAGCAGCGTGCGGTCAGAATCCTCATCGTAAATCGGACGATTCAGGGAAATATAATTGTTGAGCGGTATATGTTTTTGTCGCGTGGCGGTCTTGATGGCGGTGATGATCTGGCGGGTAATGCACAGTTCGGCAAACGACCGGAACGACTTGAGCTTATCGCGCCGATAGTCGCGAATAGCCTTGTACAGCCCGATCATGCCCTCCTGAACGATGTCCTCATGGTCGGCGCCGATCAGAAAATAGCTGCGCGCTTTCGTGCGAACAAAGTTCTTGTACTTGTTCAGCAGATACTCCAGCGCCGCGCCGTCGGCCTCCTGCGCCAATTCCACCACATCTTCATCCGGCATGCTTTCAAAATCCAGCCTGCTGCTCATTGGTTCCCTCCGAAATCCGTTGTTAATGCCGCCCAAATGCGGGAATTACCTTTTCCGCGCGCGCACGATTTCATACATCAGAATGCCCGCCGCCACGGAGGCGTTCAGCGATTCGATGCGCCCGGACATGGGCAGCGTGACCACGCGATCGCACTTTTCAAGCGTCAGGCGCGAAATGCCGTCGCCCTCGGAACCCACTACCAGCGCCACTGGCCCGCTCAGATCGGCGCTGAGCGCGTTCTCGCCGTTCATGGCCGAGCCGACGACCCACACGCCGCGTTCCTTCAGTTCGTCTATGGTGCGGTTCAGGTTTTTTACCCGCGCGATGGGGATGCAATCCAGCGCCCCGGCCGCCGCCTTGGCCGCCGCAGGCCCCAGCCCCGCCGAGCGGCGCTCCGGCAAAACTACGCCGTGCGCGCCCGCGCATTCCGCCGAGCGAACGATCGCACCCAGATTGTGCGGATCGGTCACGCCGTCGAGCAGAACGATAAACGGCTCCTCGCCGCGCTGCGCCGCCAGATCGAATATATCGTCCAGCGATTTGCTCTCGACCGCCGCCACATAGGCCAGCATGCCCTGATGCGCCGGATAAATCTGATCCAGGCGGCTGCGATCCACCGTCTGTACCACCGCGCCGGCCTCCCTTGCCAGGCGAATGATGTCCCGTGCCGCGCCGGAAAGGTCGCCGCGCGCCACCAGCAGCTTTTCCACCGGCCGCCCGGCCTTCAGCGCCTCGCGAATCGGATTGCGCCCCACCAGCAGATTCTCATTTTCCTCCATGGGCGTGGGCACGGGCGCCGCAACAGGTTCAAGCTGCGGCTCGACAGGCGCGTCCACGCGCTCACTACGCGGCACGTCGCGGTAAATCGCCCCTACGCGCGGGCCTGAACCGGGTATGTCGCGGCGCTGTGGCGCGCCGCCGGGCGCGTAGGTTCTGCGCGCCGCACCGGTATAATGCCGGTTGCCGTCCCTGCGCTCAGAGCGCGTATCTTCGCCGCCGTAGCGCCTGTCGGGCGCAGGCCGTTCCCTGCGCCGCCCATCTGGCCTGTCCGTGCTGCGGCCGTGAAAATCGCCGGACCGGTTCTGATTGCCGCGATTATTGTAACTGTTGTTATAGCCGCCGTTTTGTCCCTGCCGCTCGCCGGAACCGCCGCGGCGTTCGCCGTTGTTCATTTTACTTCCTCCAAATCTCCAAGTGCCGCACCCAGTACTTCCTGCAGGCGCGCCTGATTCCCCGTCAAATCCAAATAGCCGATCAGCGCTTCCAGCGCCGTGGCGCGATGGTATTCGCCCGTGTCAGCGTTGCGCGGGGGCTTCTGGCGGGCATTGCGCGCGCGGCGCGCTACCGCAGTCTCCTCAGGCGTGAGCATGCCTTCGACGCGTGCAAACGCGCGTGCCTGCGCATGTGCGCACACCAGTTTTACCGCCTTCGCGTGCATATCCTGCACGCGGCCGCCCTGCGCCACCAGCCGCCGTCTGACATATAAATCGTAAATCGTATCCCCCAGATACGCCATTTCAAGCGAACCAGGCAGCATGTTATGCTCAAATTCCATTTCTGCGCCCCCGAGCGCGACCATCGCCGTAAGTGCAAAGGCGCGCATGGCCGCAAATTAATCCGATAATAGTATATCAGAATAAATGTTTCCAAACAAGCAAAATTCGCGTCCTTTTGTAAAACTCTTCCCATACAGACGCCACAAATGCATATTCAGTATGGCGAAGCTGCATATTCATTTTCCCCAACGAGCGTGAAAATCCACATTTTCCACACGGTTATCCACAGTTTTAAGCTCGATATAGCTGCATTTTGGGGATTTCAAGCCATTTATCCACAGGTTTGTATTTTTGTCAGAATACAATTTCAACAGACTTCAGTTTGCTCATGTCAAATTTTCTTCATCATTAGTCGGTTTTTAGGACATAATTCCAAGTTTCAAGCCATTTTTCAGCCATTTCACACGAATCAGCGCCGCGTTACACAGCTTTTCAACCGCATGTCGCGCCCAAATTTTGTTGCATAATCATTTATAAATATTACAAAAGTATTTCATGTATATGTTTATAAATTATACGTTAGGGTGTTTCGACAGTGCAAGAATTGTCAACGTCTCTATACTGAAAACTGTCAACCTGCAAAACGCCGATTCCGCTAATTCCAGCCCTCTAAAAAGAGCTTCCGGCATCTACTCCGGAAGCTCTGAAAAGCTAAGCAAACATGCGCAGCGACGGCAACGCATTCAGATCCAGCCCCGCCAGCTGACCCGCCATCAGGCTGTAAAAGCCCGCCGCGCCAATCATCACAGCGTTGTCTGTGCACAATGCCTTCGGCGGCATATACACCGCCATGCCTGCGGCGATGCCGCGGCGCTCCAGCTCGCTGCGCAGCAGTGAATTGGCGGCCACGCCGCCCGCCACAGCCAGCTTTTGCGCACCGACGTCGCGCGCGGCCAACAGCGTCTTATCTACCAGCAGATCCACCACGCTGCGCCGGAATGAGGCGGCAAAATCCTTCGCCTCGATCTTCTGACCGCTCTGACGCAGATGGTGCGCCTGATTGATGACGGCGGTTTTCAGGCCGCTAAACGAAAAGTCATACTTGCCCTCGGTGTGCGGGCGCGGAAATTTATAGGCGTGGTCGTCTCCGGCATCGGCCAACTTGTCCAGCAGCGGCCCGCCGGGATATGGAATATCCAGCACGCGCGCAACCTTATCGAACGCTTCGCCCGCCGCGTCATCCGTGGTCTGCCCAAGCAGACGGTAGCCGCCGTAATGCTCCACAGCCACGATATGGCTGTGCCCACCCGAAGCAACCAGGCACACGAACGGCGGCTCCAGTTCCGGATGCGCCACATAATTCGCGCTGACATGGCCCTCGATGTGGTTCACGGGAATGATCGGCAGGTCGCGAGCGTAGGCCAGCGACTTTGCCCAACTCACGCCAGTCAGCAGCGCGCCCACCAGCCCCGGGCCGTAGGTGACCGCCACCGCGTCGATATCATCGAGTGTCGCACCCGCCTCCTCCAGTGCGCGATCCAGCAGCGGATCGATCGCCTCGACATGCATGCGCGAGGCGATCTCGGGCACCACACCGCCGTAAAGCGCGTGCACATCGATCTGCGAGGCGATGGCGTTCGCGCGAACGACGCGGCCATCCTCCACGATGGCGACGGCCGTTTCATCACAGGAGGATTCCACCGCCAGTATGCGGGCGTGTCCCTTTTCCCGCAGCGCGTCCGCCTTGGCGCACATGCGTTCTTCATAGTTCAGCGCTTTCATGCTCGTTTTTTCCTCTTTCGCATATCAAAAATCCATTTAAACGGCCGGTTCCAGGCCCATTCCAGAATGGTCAGCGCCAGCGGCACGCCCAGCAGTACGAAAGCGGCACGCCGCGCGATGCGCAGCCCCATTTCCGCAAACATGCTCTGCGGGCAAATGCGAATCAGCAGATCTGTCGCGGGATCCAGCAGCCACAGGTCGTTGGTAAAGAGCAAATGATGAAAGAAAGTGAAGGCCGCGTCAAAATCGATCGCCGCCCAGACGCCAAAGGCCATAAGCGGCGCACATATGAGCAGTGAGCCAATCCACATTGCCTTTAGCCTGTTCCTGTTTTCATATTTTTCTTTCCAGTTCAACGCCGCAGCCACCAGAGCCAACACAAGCGCTGCAATTCCAAAGCCTCTTTCCACATTTCGCAGCAATTCGAACAGGCGCTGGCAGTCATCCATGTGCGCAATCTCGCGCGCATTGAAGGCTTCCTGCTCCACGCCGTCCACCGCGACGCGAATCGGCGCGCCGTTCGGACTCAGCTGTTCCGTATTCCAGTATTTAAAGCCCTTCAGACAGCATGCCAGGTTACTGTCCAGGCGCCTCAGATCTTCCGCAGAAATCCCTGCCGACTCAGGCAGGCCCGCGCGCGTCTGCAGCTCATAGTAGAGCTCATAATCCGTTCCGATGCTCCGAACATTGCCAGCAATGCAAGCGAGCGTCACACACACCCAAAGGATGATAATAACGGGAAACAGAATCTTCCTTTTCATGGCATATCGCCTCCCAAGAATTGTCGGTTCCTCCGCGCAATGCAGGTTTGCAACCAGTCGCTGCGTTTGAAGCCGCCAACAAATCCTGTCCTCCGAAAAATGGACAGAGGATTGCACTCCTCCGTCCATGGAATTAGAGCTTCTGCAGATAGCTGGTGACAAAGCCCTCCAGCTTGCCGTCCATCACGGAGCTGATATCGCCCATTTCGTAGCCTGTGCGATGATCCTTGACCATGGTGTAGGGCTGGAAAACGTAGGAACGGATCTGGCTGCCCCACTCGATTTTCTTCAGCTCGCCCTTGATGTCACCCATCTGCTCCTGCCGCTGCTGTTCGCGCAGCTCGGCCAGCTTGGCGCGCAGCCAGATAAAGCACATTTCCTTATTTTGGAGCTGACTGCGCTCGTTCTGGCACTGCACCACAATGCCGGTGGGCAGGTGCGTAATGCGCACGGCGGAATCGGTACGGTTGACGTGCTGGCCGCCCTTACCGGAAGCACGGTAAGTATCGATGCGGAGATCCTCGTTGCGAATCTCGATTTCGGAATTATCTACAATGATGGGCGCAACGTCCAGCGAAGCAAACGACGTGTGCCTGCGCGCGTTGGAATCAAACGGCGAAATGCGTACCAGCCGGTGTACGCCGCGCTCGGCCTTCAGATAGCCGTAGGCATAATCGCCGGTGACCTCGAAGGACACGGACTTGATGCCCGCCTCGTCGCCCTCGAGCATGTCCAGTTCCTTGACCTGAAAGCCCATGCGCTCGCAGAAGCGCGTGTACATGCGGTAGAGCATCTGCGTCCAGTCCTGCGCCTCAGTCCCGCCCGCGCCCGCGTGCAGCGTGAGAATGCAATTGCAGTCGTCATACGGGCCGGTCAGCAGCGTCTGCAAGCGCAGCGTTTCCAAATCCTCCTTCAAGGAAGCAAAGCCATCACGGATCTCGCCCGCCATGGACTCGTCGTCCTCTTCCTCGGCCAGCTCCATCATGACCTCGAGATCATCCGCGCGGG
>CAKUDW010000133.1 GCA_934645275.1 uncultured Clostridia bacterium | reverse complement strand
GCCTCAGCACGCTGATGGTACTTGGCTGGCAACGGCCCGGGAGAGTAGGTCGTCGCCGGATTCTATTTTTATCTATACGCCCCGCAAGCGCGGGGCTTTTTTAGCAGTATGGAGGAACTTGCCCATGGATACCACTTCTGTCCTGATTGTTCTGCGGCCATTTCTGGATGAACATCAGCGTCTCACAGCGCTGCCCGTGAAGCAGCGCAAGAAGCTGCCCGCGCTCTATTACCTGGCAGGGAAGTTCGCAGCTGATCGGAATTACGGCGAAGGAGAAGTGAACGATATATTGGACAGTTGGTCAACCTTTCACGATCCCGCCACGTTGCGGCGCGAACTGTTCAACCACCATCTGCTCAACCGCACCAGTGATTGTGCCCGCTATTGGCTTGAAGCCGATGTTCCCGAGCTTCCGGAGTTCATTGCCAAGTATCTCTGATTGAACCGTTCCGCGGAGGTCCCCCATGAGCGTCGATTTTATCAATCTTACAGAAGAAAACCTCGCCACTGAGCAGCTCTGCTGCATCATTCGCAGCAAAAAAGCGCATCCCGGCGTTGAAGCCAAGCGTGCCTGGCTCGCACAGCGTCTGAAGGAGGGGCACGTCTTTCGCAAGTTGAAGAATGAAAAAGCCTGCGCCTTCATCGAATATGCGCCGCTAGAAACGGCGTGGACGCCCATATGCGGGCGAAACTACATCTACATCTATTGTCTGTGGGTCAACGGCGCGCCTCGCGGCCACGGCATAGGCCGCGCATTGATGGAATACTGTCTGAACGACGCGCGGGCGCAGGGTAAATCCGGCGTATGCCTGCTCGGCGCGCAGAAGCAGAAGGCGTGGTTGAGCGACCAGACCTTTGCACGAAAATTCGGATTCGAGTGCGTAGATTCGACGGCGGACGGTTACCAACTGCTCGCCCTCTCCTTTGACGGCACAACGCCCGCCTTCTCCCCCGCCGCCCGGATGCAATGCATCGAAAGCCCTGAACTAACGGTATATTACAGTCCTCAGTGCCCCTTCATTCAGCAGAGTATTGATAAAATCAGTGCCTACTGCACTGAAAATGCAGTGCCTCTGCAACTGATGCCGGTAGACACGCTTGAAAAAGCGAAGACACTGCCCAGTGTTTTTAACAACTGGGCGGTGTTTTACTGTGGAAAATTTCAAACGCTGAACCTGCTGGATATTTCTACCCTACAAAGAATCCTGAAGAAAACCGATTAGTTATCCCGCCAATTCATGCGCCGAGATTCGTTTCGGCGTTTTTTTGTGCTTGCAACTTGCACATGCATATGTTATAATATGAGTGAAACTGCGTGTGCGCACACGCATCCCTGCTTTGACTGATTTAGGAGGGACAACTCACATGATAAACACCATTACCCTGAATCCCGCAATCGATCATATCATCTATCTGAACCGCTATGTGCGCAATATCACGAACCGCATTCGCGAAACGCGCATTACAATGGGCGGCAAGGGCACGCACGTGTCGCTGAACCTGCGTCTGATGGGTTCACCTTCTCGTGCGTTCGGCTTCGGCTTTGGCCAGACCGGGCGGCAGATCATCCAAATGCTGAAGGACGGCGGCGTGGAACCCTACTTCATCTACGGTACCGAAGGCGAAAGCCGCACCAACTATCTGCTGGTGGAAGAGGACACGCGCGACGCAACGCTGGTGGCCGATCGCGGCCCGAAGCCCTCCGTCGAACAGACCGAGTCCTTCTGCAAGCTGATGTGTGATACAGTGCAATCCGGCGACTATCTGGCACTTTCAGGCGACACGTCGAACTTCCCCGACCCCTTCATCTACAACCGTCTCATTGACCTGCTTTCGGATCGGAAACTGCGCGTATTTCTGGATGCGAGCGGCAGATCGCTGGAAAAATGCATTGAAAAGAGTCCCTATCTGGTAAAACCCAACCGCGACGAGCTGGCTACACTGACTGGCAGGGCGCTGAAAACGGATACGGATGTAATTCACGCAATCGGCGCGCTGGACAAATACAACATCGCCGTCGTGGCCGTATCGCTGGGCGGCGACGGCTCCATCGTGCGCGCAGAGGATAAAGTTTATCGCGTGTATCCTCCGAAGGTGAATGTATACAACACAGTGGGGTGCGGCGACTGCTATCTGGGAGGACTGATGCACGGGCTGGAAAGCGGCATGTCCATGGAAGATACGCTGCGCTACGCCACGGCCGTATCGGCGGCCACAGCAGAATCGGCGCTTTCCGTGTTTTTCGACGTAGAACGCGCCAAAGAGCTGGTTGAACAGGTAAATATTCAGAAACTGTAATCGTTTAGTATTTAAAGGAGGCTGCAAACCATGTCTAATCTTTCCTACATTGAAATGCGTGAAGAAATGTGTACCGTGGCCCGGCTCATGTGGGAACGCCGGCTAACCAATGCCGCAGGCGGAAATTTTGCCGTTCGCGTTGACGATAACCGCATTCTGATTTCCCCGTCCATGATGTCAGAGCACAAGCACTGCGCGCTCAAGCCTGAGGACATCATGCTGATCGACTACGACGAGAACATCCTCGAGGGTACGGGCAAGCTCTCCCGCGAGGGCAAGATGCATGTCCTGCTGCTTCAGCACTTCAAGAACATCGGTGCGACCATTCACGCACACCCGTTCTACTGCATGCCGTTCGTCGCCTTCTCTCAGCCGATTCCGAACGTGACCGAAGCCACGATGGGGCGCGGCTATGTGGAGTGCATTCCGTGGACGAAGGCTTACAGCGAAGATCTGGCACAGAACGTGTACCACTACTTCGAGGATCGGCGCGAGTTGGCCGAACGCAAGCCCATCGGCATGATCATGCCCAAGCATGGTGTGGTTGTTTCCGGTCCCACAATCTACGGCGCATATTCCATGCTGGAGCGCATAGAAGCGGACGCTTTCTGCAATCTGGCCAAGGCCGTTATGTGGCCGGACATGCCGCTCCCCAAGAATGACTGATATGAGTGCGCCGATGAAATGCGTCGCCTTTGACCTGGGCGCAAGCAGCGGTAAGCTGTTTGAAGGACACATTGAAAACGACCACCTGTGCGTCGCGCCGGTATACGCCTTTTCCAACGGTATCGTTCGCCTGGGCGACGGCATGTACTGGGACTTCATGCGCATCTACTCGGAGCTGTGCGAGGGACTGCGCCGCGCAGAGGCCCATGGAACGGTGAATTTGCTGGGTATCGACAGCTTCAACAATGATTTTTCGCTGATTGATGCGCGCGGTGAAATGTTGATTCCCATCCGTTCCTATCGCGACCCGCGCACGCAGCGCCATTGGGAAGAGATATTTGCCATAATGCCGCAGCGCGAGGTCTACATGCGCTCTGGCAATCAGATCGCGCCATTCAACACACTGATGCAGCTGGCTGCCATGAATTTCGACGGCCAGGGATTTCTGCTGGAAAACGCGCACCGTTTGCTGATGCTACCCGATCTGCTGGGTTACTACATCACCGGCAAGGCCTGCATCGAATACACGCTGGCTGCTGAAACAGAATTGCTTGACCTGAAGCGTCGGATGTGGATCGATGATATACTGAACGCATACAGCATTCCGAAGCGCCTGCTGCCGGAGCTGCGCATGCCCGGCACAGTGCTCGGGCCGTCCACGGCGGAATTCAACGCACAGAATCGCCTGCGTGGCTTCGACTTTGTAAATGTCAGCGAACATGACACTGCTTCGGCCTTCCTCGCCTCACCGCTCGGACGAGACGCTGCATTCATTTCCAGCGGCACCTGGGCACTGGTGGGTGCTGAATGCGACGCGCCCGTCGTAAACGATTTCACTTACCGCGCCAATTTGGCCAATGAGGGCGGCATGGACGGTCATCATCGCCTATTGCGCAACGTGATGGGCAGCTGGCTGATTCAGGAGCTGCGCCGCGACTATGCCCTGGACGGACAGGACTACGGTTTTGCTCAAATTCAGACCATGGCACTTCAGGCGGCACCCTTTCGCTTCCCCATCGATCCGGATTCCCCTGAATTTTATCTGCCGGGTGAGATGCGTAAGAAAATACGCAGCGTCAGCCTGCGCGTAAACGGCAGCGCGCCCGAAACGCCGGGCGAATTCTTCCGTTGTGTCTACGAAGCGCTGGCGATGAAGTACCGTTTATGCGTAGACTTGCTGGAAGAAGCGCTCGGCCGCAGCTACAACGCAGTCAACATCTTCGGCGGCGGCTGCCAGGACGCGCTGTGCAACCAATTCGCAGCAAATGCTTGCGGGCGGCGCGTGGTTGCCGGGCCCATTGATGCATCGTCCGTCGGCAACATTGCCGTGCAGTTGATCGCGCACGGCGAATTGAAGGACGTGGCCGAGGCACGTTCGCTGATCGCTCGCAGTTTCGAATTCAAAACCTTTGAACCTCACGATCGTGCTGAATGGGAGCGCCACTATGCGGATTACCACCACCTGTTCGGTTTCTGAGCGGCATGACAAACCGCCCGCATTCAAAATGAATGCGGGCGGTTTGTCATAAAAAACATCACTTCATCCGTTTCAGCAACGACGAAGCATTTTTGCCCACTAGCGCCAGCGAATGCGGAGCCGTGAGCAGGCGACGCATCAATGCGTTGGTCGCATCATAATCAATGGCGTTCACGCGGTTGATGACCTCTGTTTCGCTGCGCGTCTCATTCAACAACAGCAATCGACGGCCGTTGGACTGCATGCGACTGGAAGTGGATTCCGACCCGAGAATAAACCCGGCCTTCAGTTGCTCGCGGGCCATGCTGAATTCAGCCTTGGTAAGTCCGCCCTCAGCAATCTTGCGCGCCTCTTCCAGAATCTGTGCGTAAACCGCTTCGGCGCTGTCCGGATTGGTAGCCGCGTACACGGAAAGCATGCCACAATCGGTATAGGCGTTTGGATAGCTGTACACGGTGTAGGCCATGCCGGATTCCTCACGGATTTTCTGGAACAAGCGCGAAGACATCGCGCCGCCGAACACGCTGTTGAACAGCGAGAGCTCATAGTTCTGTTCGTCGCCGATTCTTAGCCCCGGAAAGCCCAGGCAAATGTGCATCTGCTCAATCTCTTTATCCTTTGCCAAGCGTCCCGGCGCCACAGGCTGCGTCGCATCGCTGCGGGAGTGGTAGTTATCGGCGCTCCAGGCGCCCAGCTTTTCGGCGATCATCTGCTGCACTTGCGCCCAATCGTAATTGCCTGCGATGGAAAGCACAGCATTCTGAGGATGATATTTCACGCCCCAGTATGCCGCCAAATCATCACGCGTGTAGGCGGAAATCTGCTCCGCGCTACCCAGAATCGGCCGCGCCACGGGCTGGTCGCCATAGTGTGCCAACATCAGCAGCTCGTGCGCTAAATCCTCCGGCGTATCTTCGGACATGGCGATTTCCTCCAGTACCACACCCTTTTCCTTTTCCAGTTCGCCCGCGTCAAACAGCGGGTTGACCGCTAGATCACATACAACGTCCATCGCCAGCGGCAAATGCTCGTCCACTGTCTTGGCGTAAAAGCAAGTGCATTCTTTGGATGTAAAGGCGTTCAGCTGGCCGCCCACCGCATCCATTTCCTCGGCAATCTGCCGCGCTGTGCGTTTTTTCGTGCCCTTGAACACCATGTGTTCTATAAAATGGCTGATACCGGCCTCGTTCGGATATTCATCCTGCGATCCGGTTCCGATCCACAGGCCTACGGACACCGAGCGAAAATGCGGAATTCGCTCCCCCACCACGCGCAGACCGTTGGGCATGGTCATCACATCAAAAGGCATAGCTTCCTCCCACTCATATCGTTCCATTTCAACTATTTTGCGTATAAGACGAATTGGGCATACACAGTATGCCCAATTTGCTAGCTTGTCAAAAAGATTTTTGACAAGCATGTGGACGGGAAAGCACGCTCTCCCGCCACTGCCACCCTCACCAGTTTTTGCTAAAATCCTTCAGATTTCCGGGCGCAAAAACTGCAAGGAAACGATT
>CAKUDW010000132.1 GCA_934645275.1 uncultured Clostridia bacterium | reverse complement strand
CTTCACGGTTTTATTGGTGTTGTTGTAGCTGCTGCCCAAATCCTCGCCGAGATCGCAGGTATACATGATGCGAATCTCGTCGCCCGCGGTCAGACTGCCGTCGGCCACGGTGACCTTATCAAAGGTGGTGGCGGCAAACCAGTCGTTGACGGTGCCCATCCAGCCCGCGCCTTCGGCCGCTTCCTTTTCGGAAATGCCGCCGATTTCGGTGATGTAGCCGCCGTATTCACTGTCCTTAATTGTGGGCGTTACATCCACCGTGGCCAGTGCTGCAACGATGCAGGACATGGCTGTGGAATTGTTGTCAATGTCCACCCACGCGTTCGCCAGCTCGTCGTACCAGGCGGGCGTGTGGCCGTTCATTGTGTCCGTATAAGTGGTGTTTTCTACGATAACGTGTACCTGATTTTCATGGCTTTCCGCCAGTGCCGCCGGAAGCATGCTCAGCAGCATTGCCAGCGTCAGCAGCAGGGAAATCAGCCTTGCGCCATGAACGCGCGAAGCCTTGCAATTTGCCATCCGTTCTGCCTTCCTTTCCTTGAATCCGTAGGAACAAATACAAACTCGGGTCTGTTTTTGAACATACTGCTTGTTGGGGCTGAATGGATGCTTGCCTCCCTCCGCGCTCATGATAAAAGGCCGGTGCGTTTTTGCAGAGCCGCGAATTGCTCCACAAAAACCCACCGGCCATTCTGCATTACAAAAGCAATACATGCCCTTGCCTGAGCGTTTATCTTCATTTCAGCGTGTCATAGGTCTACTGACTCGTGCGGTTCAACTTTCCGAGCAGGAAAACAACGTCCAGGACCGCGCCTTCTCAATGGATAGCTCCATCAATGACCGGCTTTCGCCATCGGCCCCTTTCTTCCGCCATACAGTACCGGGCAGTGCTCCGGATTCTCACCGGATTCCCTCATTTTCGCACCGGGTTCCTCCCCTGCGGTGCGAAAGCACAACACAGCATATTCAATTTGCGATTTACAGCCGCGCGGCATGCGCCGCCGTACCATCGTAAACAATGATAGCATTGTTGGCACAGAATTTCCAGCAGTTTTCTTGTATTTGTCAGTTTTTAACCATAATTTAGCATACTTTCTCTGTGAACCTGCCTTAGAACCGCTCGCCGCGCCAGCGTGCAGGCCATTTCACTGTCAAATTTAGACCAAAGTTTGACTTTCGCATGACACAATCAGACCAAATCCTTCTATTTTGTCTAATTCAAGACCGAATTCGCTTTTTGATTTCGCCGCATGGAAGAATTGTCGGCGTCTCCACCAGAGCCGCCAGATCCGCAAAACTCTGGTTTTGCCAATTCTTGTTCCACATGAATTGCCGGCGTGTTCTCTTTAAAATCCGCCGGCCCGCATGGCGCCGCCGCCGATTGGTCGTGACGCTTCTTTTAATTTGACAACTTTGATTTAGATGAATATAATATGCAAAGGAAAATATTATTGCATTTTCCAGGCGTTGCCTTCGGGCGATTCAAAGCGTCCACAGGCAGCGCGAGCACGCGGCGCGCGGCGTTTTTGCCGCCCGCTTAAAGGAGCGAATGAATGATGAAGAGAATCGGCGTATTAACTTCCGGCGGAGACGCGCCGGGCATGAACGCCGCCATCCGCGCCGTGGTGCGCACGGCGCTGGATCTGGAAATGTCCGTAGTGGGCTTCAAGCGCGGCTACAACGGCGTGCTGATGCGCAGCCCGGATCAGCGCGAGGATTTCGAAATATTGACCGCATCGAGCGTATCCAACCGCATTCATCGCGGCGGCACGTTTTTAAGAACGGCGCGCTGCCTGGACTTCCTCAATGAAGAATGCCAGAAGCAGGCCATAAAAAACATGAAAACACTGGGCGTGGAAGGTCTGGTATGCATTGGCGGCGACGGTACCTACAAGGGCGCGCTGGCGCTGAGCAAGCTGGGCTTCCCGACGGTGGGCGTGCCGGGCACCATCGACAACGACCTGGCCTATACGGACTACACCATCGGCTTTGATACGGCCTTGAACACGGCCTGCGAGTGCATTAACCGCATCCGCGAGACCAGCGATTCCCACGAGCGCGCCAGCCTGATTACCGTGATGGGCCGCAACTGCGGCGATATCGCGCTGCATACGGCGCTCTCCTGCGGCGCTGAACTGTACATGGTGCCGGAAATTCCGTGGAGCCTTGAAGAGGTAAGCGAACGCGTGAAGTGGGGCGTGCTGCGCGGCAAGCGAAGCATGATACTGGTATTCGCCGAGGGCGCGCTTTCATCGCTGACCACCAATCTGCACGATCTGTTTGCGCAGCATCCGGAATTGGGCGAAATCGACGAAGCCGAGCTGGACAGCCACCAAATCGCCCGCATCATCGAGGTTCTCTCCGGCCATGAGACGCGCTCCACCGTGCTTGGCTATCTGCAGCGCGGCGGCAGTCCGTCTGCGCGCGACCGCATACTGGGTACGATGCTCGGCGCACACGCCGTACACCTGCTGCACGACGATGTGAGCGGCGTGGCCGTGGGCGTTCGCGGCATGGATCAAATCTATGTGCCGCTGGACGAAGTGCAGAAGGGCATGCATCTGGCAGATCGCGGCATTGCTGATACGATTGACGTGATGGCCGTCATGACCCGCAAGTAATGCAGACCCTGAAGGTTCAAATTACCGGTTCAGGAAGCGAATTGCAGGGCGTTGGCCGGCTGCCGGATGGCCGGGCCGTGTTTGTGCGCGGCGCGCTTCCGGGCGAGACGGTTCTGATCGAGCTCACCCGCGAAGCGCCGCGCTTCGCTGAAGCGCGGCTGCTGGAGGTCATCGAAGCATCAGCGGAACGCCGTGAAAGCGACTGCCCATACGCCAATCACTGCGGCGGCTGTGCTGCCAGGCACATGTCCTATGCCTGTTCGCTGGCACTCAAGCGCCAGCGCGTGCTGGATGCGCTGACGCGGCTCGGCGACGTAGCAGACGCGCATGTGGCGGACACGCTGCCATCGCCGAAGCTGAACCGATATCGAAATAAGGCTGAATATGCACTGCAGTTTGCCCACGGACAACTGCAGGCCGGTTACTGTGCGGCAGGCAGCCACCACGTGGTAGATGTGGACGACTGCATGCTTCAACATCCGCTGAGTGTGAAGGCTCTGAATTGGCTGCGCATGGATTTGCCGAAGCGTGCATGTGCGAGCCATATAAAATACCTGGTAACGCGCGTAAACCGCGACGGCGCGCTGTGCGTCGTGCTATGCGGCGATGCGCCTGTGCAAAACGAAGCGCTCCAAATGGCGCAGACCTTAAAACATGCGCTGCCTGAATTGGAATCGGCGCATTTTTGCCGGCTGCGCCAGCGTCCCGCGCATGCGCTCGACGGCGCGTGCAGCTGTCTGCTCGGTCCTTCAACGATGAACGACCGGCTGTTGGATTTGGAATTTGAGCTTTCGCCGCAATCCTTTTTTCAGGTCAATCCTGAACAGACCGAAGCGCTGTACCGGCTTGCGCTGGATGCGGCCCAACTCAGGCCAAGCATGCGATTGTTGGACGTATACTGCGGCGCGGGCACGATCTCGCTCGCTGCTGCCGGAATGGGCGCGCAGGTAACAGGCGTGGAAATCGTTGCGCCCGCAGTTGAGAATGCGAAGCGCAACGCCAGGCGTAACGGACTTGCGAACAGAGCGCGCTTTATCTGTGGCGATGCCGCGCATGAAACGCCGCGGCTGATCGCGTCCGGGCAACGCTTTGACGCTGCGATTATTGACCCTCCACGGCGCGGTGCGGACGCAGCGACGCTGAATGCGCTTGCCGACGCCGAATTGACGCGCATCGTATATGTTTCCTGCAATCCCTCCACCCTGGCGCGCGACGTAAAGCTGCTGTGCGCGCGCGGTTATGCGCTTGAATGGGCGCGACCTGTAGATATGTTTCCGTGGACGGAGCATGTGGAGACGGTTGTCCTTCTTTGCGCTGCTTTGCGTAACTGATTTCAAAATGCAGAAGATCGCACAGGAACTCGGCATTTTCGATAACTGACTATCTATCCGATGGTGCAATAATAAAAGAAAGCAGTACTACCACGCGCGTATCGTATGATAGCACTGCTTTCTTTTGCATTTTCTGAGTGGGCATTACAAGCTGCCTTAGTTGCCATCGGCGCCATGCGTACTGTGCTAGAGGTTTCCGGCGTGGACCCCAGGCAGATCCATCAGGCCATGCTGGGCACGACTCAGTGCACCAACGCCATTGTCGAGCGCAAGAACCTTGCCTCCATCGGCATCCTGCGCATCGGGGCGCCCGCCACCACCGGTATCCGGCCTATGGTGGACTGGGCGGAGGATATTCAGAAGGTCGCTGTCGGTAGCACCATCATCGGCGGCGGCTTTGAGTACGACGGCACGCTCATGACCATGGAGCATGCCCGCCGCTATCCCATCCTGACAGTGGCCTGCGGCCCGATGAACTCCATCCGCGGTGCCAGCTATCTTTCCTCTTTGAAGGATGCTGTCGTGGTCGACGTGGGCGGCACGACCACCGACCTCGGCGTGATCCAGAACGGCTTCCCACGGGAAAGCAGCGTTGCCGTCACCATCGGCGGCGTGCGTACCAACTTCCGTATGCCGGACGTTATCTCCATCGGCCTCGGCGGTGGCTCAATCGTGCGCATCAGGGACGACGGCAGCGTGACAGTCGGTCCAGACAGCGTGGGCTATGAGATCACAAAGAAGGCTCTCGTTTTCGGCGGCGATGTGATGACCGCTACCGATATTGCCGTGCGCCTCGGTATGGTGGAACTCGGTGACAAGTCCAATGTCGCGTCCATCCCACAGGACGTAGCCGAGAAGGCCATGACCGTCATCCGCTCTCTGGTTGAAGACAGCGTAGATGCCATGAAGGTCTCTAATGCGGATGTAGACCTCATTCTCGTCGTCGGCGGCTCCATCATCCTGCCGGAGAAGCTCAGCGGTGCGGCATCCGTTCTGAAACCGGAGCACTTCGGCTGTGCCAACGCCATCGGCTCGGCCATCTCCAAGGTCAGTGGCACCTATGAAAAGCTGATGAACTATGACGAGCTGCCCCGTGAGCAGTCGCTGGAAAAGGCCAAAAAGGAAGCCATCGAGCTCGCGGTCGAGGCTGGCGCTGTACGCGAGACGGTCGAGATCATCGAAATGGAGGATGTGCCTCTTGCTTACTATCCTGGCAACACCAACCGCGTGAAGATCAAGGCTGCCGGTGATCTGAGCTGACAACATGGTATAATTACATCTAAACCGAACAAGTGGCTGTTTCAAAATGCAAATCGCAAGAGAATAGCTTCAATAGAATTTGATAAAGTCGTGAAAATCTTGGCTTTCCAGATTTTCACGACTTTTTAGTAGCCGAAAAGGCGTTATAACCCCCAGTTGAATTGGGGATATCACAAAAAGCTTTAGGAAAAGCTATGAAGCCACATGTTAGATGTGGCTTCATAAAGAAATAGCAAGATACTGATAGCTTGCAAGGTGCGAAAGAAACTTGAACGAATCCCCGAATAGGGGATTTGCAAAGTGGAAAGTGTGATTGACAATTCTTTCAATGCCTTCTTTAGATGGCGGCCACAGGCAATATGCCCTTATAGGGCTTGGTCAAACCATCCGTCCAACGGGTAGTTGTGACTTTCCGGCATTTCCTTCCGCGCCAGACTTCGTATGGGGTTCATCGATATGGTCAGTACATGGCGTTTCGGCGCACCGCGAGCGCCGAACAACGTTGTCAGTACCCATGCATGTTACATTCATGCCCGGTTCGCATTTTCAGCGCCGGCCTGCAATACTTGCAGCGCAGTCATTTTCCAGCTGCTTTTCCAGAGAATGGGTGTATAATCGCCATTCAAACGCAGAACAAAGAGGGCATGCAAATCCGCATACCCTCTCTGCAAAGGTCCAAATCCAAATACAGACGGTTTATTCAGCCTCAACCGGCGCTTCCGTCGCTTCTTCGGCGGGCGCTTCCGTCGCCTCGGCAGTATCTTCAGCCGGAGCGTCGGTAGCTTCCTCAGCGGGAGCCTCGGTCGCCTCAGTGG
>CAKUDW010000131.1 GCA_934645275.1 uncultured Clostridia bacterium | reverse complement strand
GCGTGGAGCCGTCTGAAAGCTCCAGGAAGCTCATGTCGCCGGAATAGCTGCCGTGGCAGGTGATGTACAGCAGCGATACATCCTGCGCGGCCGCGCCTGAAAAGCTTTCGCGTATGGCGGCAATCAGCTCTGCACGGGAGAGGTCGGTTTCGCTGCGTACCTGGTAGACCGCATCCTCGAACTGAACGGTTCCAAGCAGTTGCGCGATGGCGTTTACAGAATTTGCGGAGCCCGTGCGCGTGCCGTTGGGCTTAAAGGGATAGTTTTCTTCGCCTACCAGCAGCGCTCGATAGCGCCGCGTTGCCGGCCCCACGCTGACGCGCACGTGCGCCTTCAACCCGGTATCCGAATTCAGCAGCGTGATTTCTGTTTCGCCCTCGCCCGTGCCGAGCACCACGCCGTCGCGGCTCACGCTGGCGACGCTTCCATCGCCCGTCAGATAGCGCAGGCTGCGCTGCGAAGCGTTTTCTGGGGTGAATACGGGAAAAATCTGTGCCTCGTCGCCTACGTTCAGGCGGATATGATTGGAGAGCACGCTCAGCGATTCAAGCGCAATGTGTTCTACTGTGATTCGACAGCTGGCACGCGAGTTCATGCCGTAAACCGTCACGCTGGTTTCGCCGGGTGCCACGCCGGTGAGCACGCCGTCCTGGTTCACGCTCGCTACGGCGGGGTTACCGGATACCCACAGCAGCGCCTCGCCGCTGAGCGCGCCGTCGAGCCGCAGCTGGCCCCCCTGCGCTACGCGCTGTTCGTTCTCAGAAAAGGTCAGCGCGTTGTGAATGGCGCTGGCCGACTGATTGATTTTCAGCGTGTAAAAACCCGTGCCGCCGCCCGTGGCCCACACGCGCAGACGATAGCGGCCGCCCTGTACCGCGCGGGCGTACAGCAGGCTCGCACCACCGGGCAAGTTTTCGAATTCAGCCGAAAGCTGGCCGCTTTCGGTAAAGAGCATCGCGCGCAGCGATAGGTTTTCATCTTCGGGTACGCAGGCGAGCATCAGCGCGCCGTTTTCGGTGGTGGAAAATTCATACCAGTGCGCGTCGCCCGCGCGGGCAATCATCTTCTGCTGCGGCGCGTTGACGTCAATTGAGAGCGGCCGCGAAGCCGTGCGGCTCAGCGCCTGGCGCGCGATTTCTATTAGCGCGTCGCCGCGCCCAGAAACCTGAATTTCATATTCTTCGCCGGCTACCAGCCATGCCGAACAGATTTCGCCCTCGCCCTCGCCCGAGGCCAGCACCTCGCCGTCGCGGGTAATCGCGCCGCGCGCGCGCATTATTCCCCCGGCAGAATACACGCACAGCGCGTATTCACTGTTAACCGGGGCCGTGTAACTGAATACGGCGCGATCCGTACTCAGCCGGATGCGCGCCATGGTTTCACTTTCGGGCAGCTCAAGCGCGCCGGCGCAGGCCGGCGCAGCCAGCGCCAATGCCAGCAGCATGGCGCAGAGAACCGCTCGAAAAAGCTTCAATTTCATTCCTTCTCCAGATATTCCAGCTTCGCATAACCGGAAAATTCCGCCGTCATGACCGATACCCAGCCGTCTGCATCGGCTTCGGAGCACACAATCAGTCGCCGCCCATTTTCAACCTGAGCCACGATTTGCGCCTGCGTTGTGGGCGCCTGGCGCACGTTCATTGTGGATGAAGCGTCGCCCAGTCGCACAGTAGCGTAATACTGGCCGCCCACGAGCTCCGGCAGCGGCGCGGGGGTCGGCGTGGGGGTAGGCTCGGGTCGCGCCGCGCCTACGCTTGCGGGCAGCGCTTCGATTTCTTCCAGCGCGGGGGTATTCCATTCAATTTTTTTGAGCGCCATGCCAGGGTAGTAGAAGGCCAGAATTTCCTGCCAGCCCATGCCCTCGATGCCGGCCATGCGCTGCGCGCCGCGCTGACTCATACCTACGCCATGACCGAAGCGCCGAAACTGAATGGTGAAATCAGTCAGCCCTGTCGTTACGCTCACCAGCTCGTAGTCGGCGGCGTTCAGGCCGAGATTCAGTCCATCCTTAATCTGTTCGTATACCGAGAGCGACACCGTGAAGCTTTCCTCGAGCGTTTCGCGCACCTTTTCCGGCTGGTACGGGCTCTCCAGCGCCATGCGGCGCAGATAGTCGATGGTATAGAGCGCCAGATTCGCATGCGCGTTTTCGCCCATGGCGCGCGGCGCGCCCGCGTCGCCGTCCGCAGGTTGATAGCGCTCTACCAGCGCGCTGGCGGCAAGCTCAAAATTCAGCGTGCGGTACATGCCCGAACCCTCGGGTGCCTCGTCCGCAGGCGTAATGGAAACAATTTCCTCGAGTTGAATTTCCTCATAATCGGGCGCGGCGGCGCGCAGCGCCTCGTTGAGCATATCCTGAAGCGCCGGGCAGTTGGCCGCATCGAAATCGAAGGTTACACCGGAAACCATGCTGTTTGGATTCGCCAGATCATAGGGATCTTCCCTGCGCTCCAGATAGCCGTAATCGCCGCTGCCGTCCCACACATCTGAGGGCAGCGCTACAACGCCGCCGTTGCTGGCGGTGTAGAAGCAGTCGGCGTAGCCGCCATTCCACGTGCCGACCACGCCGTTCGTGGCGCGCACGGCGCGCGCAACGTTTGCATAGGCCGCGTCCACGCCCCTAAAGACCTGATCACCGGTGGTATCCACCACATCGTAATCACGCGTGGTAGAGGCGATCTTTTTCTTCAGCGCGTAGGTACGCGCCGCCACGGCCTGCGCCTTCAGCGCTTCCAGCGGCCAGGAATCGCTCATTTCATAGGCGACCACGCCGCAGAGATAGTCCTCCATGTTCGCTGCCAACACAGCGCGCACGCCGCCCGCTTCATCCACAGACAGGCTCAAATCGCCGGGATACAGCGTTTCACGGCCCGTTTCGGCAATGATTAAGCCGTTGTCGCCCTCGCAGGCCTGGCGCGTGAGCGTGAAGGATGCGCCCATATCCAGCGTCAGGCCGCCGCTGGAGAGATACAGCTTGCCGTTTGCGGCCGAAACCACGATTTCGCTGCCCTGTGCGAAGCGGAAACCCGCGTCACGCTCTACGGTATAGAGGCCGACAAGGCGCAGAGTCAGATTTGCGTTTCCGGCGAGGGACTTCAAATACACGCGAATCACGCCGTCGTCCTTCTCGCGGGCCAGCTCGATATTTGCCGTCTCATCCAGGGCGGGGGTGGACTCCGGCGCGTCGGAGACCGCCGAATCCACGCCGATGCCGAACGACGGGTCGATGGGCATTGCCAGTGCGCAGGGCAGAAGCAGCGCCGCAATGAGCGCCAGCACCGTCAGCCATAACAGTTTCTTATTCTTCATGCAAGCTTTTTCCTCTTCTCTCCTCCGGCCGAGCCGGAAAATCGAGCGCAATCCCAATATCCAGCGGTCCGGCCTGCCTTTGGCCGCTTGCCGCGCTTGTTTCGGGCCTTGCTCTGTATCAAATTATCAGCGCGTCTTTGACGGTCTAAACCGCTGAAAGTAAAGTTTTTCCAGGCTGATAATCGGGTGTGGACGTTTTGTGTCAAAACAGCTCTATCGCCAGTTTTATCGTCAGCAGCGCCAGCACGCCCAGCATGACGTAGCGGATGAACTTTGCGCCGCGCATGAGCGCCAGCCGCGTGCCCAGTTGCCCGCCGAGCACGCTCAGCACCATGGCGGGCACGGCCAGCGCGAAGATGACCTGGCCCTCGGCCAGCCGTGTGATCAGCGATGAAAGGTTGCTGGCCAGATTCACGGGCTTGGAGGTGGCCGAGGCCGTGACCATGTCCATGCCGGTCATCGCCGTAAACAGCAGAATCAGGAAAGTGCCGGTACCTGGGCCAAAAAAGCCGTCGTAGAAGCCGGTGAGCAATCCCACCAGCAGGCATAGCGCCTTGCGGCCGCCGGTCATCGGCTTCGATTCAGTGGCCACGTTTTTTTTCAGCGCCACCAGAACGCCCACCACGGGGATGGCCACCAGCATGAAATAATTCATGAAGCGGGTGCTCAGCAGCATTGAAACGCGCGTGCCGAGCCATGCGCCGGGCAGCGCCGCAGCGGCGGCCAACAGCGCCGGGAGCCACAGTATCTTGCCACTGCGGGCGTATTTGATCGTGGAAGCCAGTGTGCCGAAACAGGCGGAAAACTTGTTGCAACCGCTGGCGTGGCCGTAGTCCAGCCCTGCAATCGTGTATGCGGGCAGCGAAATCAGGCCGCCGCCCCCGCCGATGGAATCCACCACCGACGCCAGAAACACCATCGGCAACACGATTAGATACATACCTGCCGTCAACTGCATCGCCTGCGCCTCCCGCTTGATCCCGTAAACTTACCTACTTTGCATTATATCACGCTTTGCCGTCCATGGTTTGCACGAAAAAAGACGTTTTAGGTTCGATTGTGTTGAAAAACGTACAAATCCTGCGCTTTGACTGCCGCAAACGTTGCATCGCTTGCGTGGAACGCGAATCGGCGCTATAATGAAACATGGAAATTTATCGAATGGAGGGCGTAGGCGTGAATTCAAATGTGTACGAACTGCTGGCGCTGGGCATGCGCTATGTGTTCGCCGCGCTGATGGTGCTGATTGTGATTCGCGCCGCACGTATCACCGCCGTGGACAGTCGGCGCGCGCGCAGGCTGCGCCGCCTGTCGCCGCAGACGGGGCTCGTGGGCGAAATGCTGGTGGTGGACGGCGGCGAGCGCGCCAGGTCGGGCATGCGCTATCCGGTCACGCTGGAGGGCGCGATCGGCTCGTCGCGGCGCGCGGATATTCGCCTGCGCCACAGCAGCGTTCGGGCGCGCCACGCCTTCTACCAGATGACCGACGAGGGGCTGTTCGTGCGCAGCCACGCCGCCGCGCGCATCTTCGACGATCTGGGTCGCAGCGTAAAGGAAATCACGCTGGCGGACGGCGACTGCGTGATTATTGGCCGGGTGACGCTGATGCTGGTGCTCAGTGGCGCCGAAGCGGAGGAGGGCGTTCGGCGCGCTCACAGGCGGCATGAGCGGCAGGCGGAAAGCTCCGAGCCTGAATTTGACGATGAAATCTTTGAGACCCGCCCGGACGACCCAGACGACATGTTCCTGAGCAACCCGGCCAGCCGGCTGGATTCGGGCGCGCCCGGGGAAGAAAACGGTGACAGTGAGGACGATCCCTATGATACAGGATATTGAACCCAAACACCTCTACAACCAATACCGCCCCTGTGCGCCGGGGCCGGATTCAAAAATGCTGGTATTTCGCGGCAAAGACGCGCTGGTTTCCCGGCGGGAAGACGAAATCGTGTTGCCGGAACGCGCGCTGCTGACGGGCGGACTGCAAGATGAAATCTACTTGTTCAGCGTGGATGAAACGCCCTACTTTCTGGCGGAGCTTGCGCCGGACTGGCCGCTGCCGGAGGGCTTCATGTTCGACAACGTGCGCTCTCACCGCGCGCTCGCGCCGCGCGACAGCGTCTATGCCGAAATGACCGGCTGGCATTTGTATAACTGGTACCGTGACAACCGCTTTTGCGGGCGCTGCGGTGGGGAAACACGGCGCGACGACAAGCTGCGCATGCTCGCCTGCCCGCGCTGCGGCAACCAGATATTTCCGAAAATCTGTCCGGCAATCATCGCCGCCGTGGTGGACGGCGACAGAATTCTTCTGACGAAGTACGCTGGGCGCGCCTATAAGAACTATGCGCTCATCGCTGGCTTTACAGAGATTGGCGAAACGGCGGAGGACACGGTGCGCCGCGAGGTGTTTGAAGAGGCGGGCGTGCATGTGAAGAACCTGCGCTATTTCGCCACGCAGCCCTGGGGCATCGACGCAGATTTGCTGCTGGGTTACTTCGCGGAGCTGGACGGCAGTCCGGAAATACATATGGATGCGCAGGAGCTTTCGCTGGCGGGCTGGTATCGCCGCGGTGAGATCGAGGCGCCGAAGGATCATGTGAGCCTGACGAACACGATGATACAGGCCTTTATAGACGATACATTTCCCAGGTAAGTATGGCGATTGATCGTATAACGGAGGAGGTGGCTGCATGCGCGGAAAAACTGAAAAAATGCGGCGGGCGCTGATGAGATCCAACACGCGGCGGCTGTTGAGTGC
>CAKUDW010000130.1 GCA_934645275.1 uncultured Clostridia bacterium | reverse complement strand
TCAAACTGCTCGCGGGAATCCTTGTGCTTGTGGGGGGAGCGCAGAATGGTCACGATTTCCTTCTCGGTCGGGAGCGGAATCGGGCCGGACACGCGCGAGCCGGTACGCTTGGCGGTGTCGACGATGCGCGCTGCGCTCTGGTCGATGATGCTGGACTCGTAAGCCTTCAGCTTGATACGGATCTTCTGGTTGGCCATGTTTTTCCTCCTGTTTGAACTCATGCACACGCTGCCGGGCGTGCTCTGTGTTTTTTTTCTTGCGACGGGCATGAGCTCCGTCGTCCGATTGATGCGGACTGGTCCCCGGAAATTACCGGCGTTGCCGCAACCTTCCGGTTCATCCCTGTCGCCGCGTACCCGTCATTTTCCCACGAAAAACCGGCATTTTCAGGTGAGAATCCACAGCACACGACCTTCTCATTATACCTCAAAACCAGTATTTTTTCAAACATTCGCTCCCATTTATTTGTAAAAATCATTGCTTCAGCGCGCATTTCAACATACATTTAACGCAAAACCGGGCCGTTTCCGGTCCGGTTTTGAAAATAGAACGCCCGGGAGCGTGTGCATCGATTTTCACTGCATCCGTTCATAGAACGCACGGAGCCGTGTATGCCGCTCACCAGCTCAGCCTATCCGTCTCCGCCTTCGATGTTTCGTCATCCTCGCCCGTCTGCGGCCAACCGCTTCCATGCCTGAGTTGATAAAGCTCATAACTATAAGCCTGTCCATTTTCCGTACTGCAATCATATATCGACGACGCGCTCAGCACCAGTTTATAGTCGCCGCTTACATATAGATTGCCGCGCACGATCACCCAATCCACCTGCCGTTCATCCAGGATCGTATACTGCGAATCATAAAATCGGTACGCTCTTGAGGACACAAATTCGGGCGTCTCCGGCAATGTGCTTGCCGCCAAGTAGAAGCCGCCGTCAGCAAAGCCGTAGCTCAGCAACGACCCACCGCCGTTTTCCTGCATGTACTGTGCAAACTTCGTCTGCACCAACCCGGCTCCGGAATACCCGATAAGCGGCAAGTTCTCGTTTATTGCGCAACCATAGCCCGCGCAGACCGCCGCCGCGCCAGCTAGCAGCAGCGCGTACAACTGCCGCTTTTCCCACGCCCATTTTGCCAGCAGCGCAAGCGGCCCAGCGCTCAGCGGCACGAACGCCGCCACCGCCATCGGCGAAAAACGAAAGCGCTCGTTACTCGCATAGGCCAGCATCGCCGTACACGCGAATGCGATGCAAACCGCCGTACACGCCGCGTTCCACCGGCGCTGCGCCAGCCGCCTGAGCAGATAACCCGCCCCGCAGAACAGCGCAACGCCTGCCGGCAGGTTATGGATTAGTCCACTGAGCAGCGCGAGTAGCGTGCCGCGCACGGGATACGCCGAAATGATCCGATTTTCCAAGTGATCCAAACCGAAATACAGGTTCCACAGCCCATCCAGCGCACCGTTCGCGCCGAAGTATATCAGCCATGGCAGCGCAGAAACAGCTGCGCCCGCCAGATATTCCGTGCACAGCAAAGCCGCACGCTTGAGCCCGCGCTCGCGCGCCGCTGCATCCACCGCCAATACCACGATGAACGCCAGATGCACGCCGAGAAGCTCGCATTTCAACCACAGTACGCAGCCCGCCAGAAAGCCGTGCAACACCACGCGCCGCGCCGGCATGCGCCTATCCGGATTTCGCAGGCACAGCAACAGGTCGCACAGCGCCCATGCCTGAAGCGGCAGCGCGAATTCTTCCACCGTATCGCCGTAGATAAACGCGCGGCTGGATACGACCAGCAGGCACGCCAGCGCCGCACAATACATCGAAAGCGCGCTCCGGTCGCTGATGCGCGCGGCCAGCTTCCATGAAAAGTATAGCAGGCCGGTCAGCGCGGCAATCTCAAGCAGCCACACGCCGAAAAAACTTGAACCGGACACGCACGCCGCCAGCGCGTGCAACGCATACACCAGCGGCCCCGCCTCGAGCTTCAGATCCCGATAGGGCACCTTGCCTGCCAGCATACCGCGCCCAACGGTAAAAAAAGCGTTGGCTTCACCCCAGTTATTCGTGGGATACAGCGGCGAGCAGCGGCTGAAAATCAGCAACAACACCACCGCAATCAGCGCTGACACCGCCAGCATGCACCGGCCTTCCTTAGCTTTCAGCATGGCAATCCCTCCGTTTTTCATACTTCTACTGTATAGACGTGCAAAACAGGGATATTGTCAGAAATTTGCGAAAACTATTTCAGCACCACTGCATCCGCGCCGATCAGATTGGCCAGCGCGCCAAAATCGTAGCCCTCATCCACCCAATAGTCGCGCGGCGCCTGCACGGCGTGGCGGCTGCCGTCTTCGGCTACCTCCACCAGCACCACGGGAATACGCCCCGGCGTTTCAGAGAGAATTTGCAGCACAGCCTCGCGCTGCGCGGGTTCCAGTTTCAGATATAGCTTGTGCGGCGCATCGCGGCGACCGAAGCGCTGCGGCGCAGCTCCGCCCTGTTCCTGCCCGGTCTCATTCTGCTGTGCGCTGCCCCTCAACGGGCACACACGATCCAGCAGCAGCTTCGGCGCTTCATCCTCTCGCACGGAGAGCTTGCCCGACATCAGTACCGGCTCATCGGTCTGCAACAGGGCCGATACGCGGTCGTATACCTTCGGAAACACCAGAACCTCGGTCACGCCGTACATATCCTCCAGCTGCACGAAAGCCATCATGTTGCCGGATTTCACGGCCTTCATCTTCTTTTCAGCAATCAGGCCGCCCATGCGCACATTTTTCTGGTCGTAAGCCATGCCCCCGTCCTTGCGTTCCTGCAATTCTTCGAGAAAACGCGAATTAATCTCCAACGCGTTGAGTTCCTCCGCGTATTCGTCCAGCGGATGGCCGGAAATGTACACGCCGGTGGTCTCATGCTCCATCTGCAGCAGCATGCGCTTGTCAAATTCCTTCAAATCGGGCATTGGCGGCGGCGGCGCCTGCACCGCATCCGCGCCGCCCATGTCAAACAGCGAAATCTGGCCCGCCAGCACGTTCTTCTGCTGACGCGACGCGCCATCCATGGCCTTTTCAAATATGTGCAGCTTCTGGCTGCGCTTGCCGGGCAGACGGTCGAATGCCCCGGCGCGAATTAGGCTTTCCACGCCCTTCTTGTTGATGGCGTTGGCCGCGTTGCGCTCTATAAAGTCGTACAGATCAGTATAATCCCCGCCGCGCTCGCGTTCAGCCACCATTTCCGAAATAGCGTTATGGCCCAGATTCTTCACGCCCGCCAATCCAAAGCGCACGCCCTTGCGCTCGCCTTCGTAGTCCACAGAGAATTTCTCCATTGAACGATTCACATCCGGCGGCAGCACAGGCACGCCGCGCTTGCGCAGCGCCTGAATGTAGTAGGCGATTTTCACAGTGTTGCCTGTCATCGAATTCATCAACGCCGCCATAAATTCCACCGGATAGTGGTATTTAAGCCACGCCGTCTGTACGGCGACCACGGCATAGGCCGCGGCATGAGATTTATTGAAGGCATAGCTGGCAAAGGCGGTCATTTCATCGAAAATCTGCTCGGCTGCCTGTGCGGATATGCCGTTGCGCACGCAGCCGGGCACGACGATCTTGCCGTTCTCTTCCAGGCCATTGATAAAGTTCTGCTTTTCCCGCGCCATCACATCGTGCTTTTTCTTGGCCATGGCGCGGCGCACCAAATCGCTGCGGCCCATGGAATAGCCAGCCAGATCGCGCACGATCTGCATCACCTGCTCCTGATAGACCATGCAACCGTAAGTCACGTCCAGTATGGGCTTGAGCTGCGGCGTGATATAGCGCACGCTGTCGGGATTCTCCTTGCCGGCAATGTAGCGCGGAATGGATTCCATTGGACCCGGTCGATACAGCGAAATGGCAGCGATAATATCCTCAAAGTTGCCCGGACGCATGCTCTGCAGGAACTGGCGCATGCCCGCGGATTCAAGCTGGAATACGCCGTCGGTATCACCGTCGGAAATCATGGCGTAGACCGCCGCGTCGTCCAGCGGTATGTCCTCGGTTTTAATCTCCGGCCCGCCGCCCGCGCGCACCATCTCTTCACTGTCCATGATCACGTTCAGTGTGCGCAGGCCCAGGAAGTCCATCTTCAGCAGTCCCAACGCCTCCACATCGCCCATGGGAAACTGCGTAGTGATTACATCGTCGTTGCGCTGCAAGGGCAGATAGTCCACCACGGGGCGCGCCGTGATCAGCACACCCGCAGCGTGGGTAGAAGTGTTGCGCGGCATGCCCTCAAGCTTTCGCGCCATATCCATCAGCCGGCGCACCTCCGGATCGTTTTCACAGGCGCGGCGCAGCTCGCCGCTGATGCTCAGCGCACGTTCCAGCGTCATGTTCAATTCAAAGGGTACCAGCTTGGCGATGGCGTCCGTCTGCTGATAGCTCATGCCCAGCACCCGGCCCACATCGCGCAGCACGCCGCGCGCGGCCATCGTGCCGAATGTAATGATCTGCGCCACATGGTCTGCGCCGTAGCGCTCGCGCACATAGTCGATCACCTGACCGCGGCGTTCGTAGTCGAAGTCGCAGTCGATATCGGGCATGGATATGCGCTCTGGATTCAGGAAACGTTCGAACAGCAGCTGATATTTAAGCGGGTCAATCTCGGTGATCCCCAGCGAATACGCCACGATGGAGCCCGCGCCGCTGCCGCGTCCGGGGCCCACGCCCACGCCATGAGTCTTGGCATAATTAATAAAGTCCCACACAATCAGGAAATAATCCACATAACCCATGGACTCGATCACGCCCAGCTCGTAATCCAGCCGTTCACGCGCATCGTCGCGCCCATCGCCATAGCGACGACGAATGCCCGCTTCGCACAGCGAACGCAGGTAGGCCGTGTTCGTCGTACCCTCGGGCAGCGGATAGCGTGGCAGATGCGTGGTGGAAAAATCAAATTCCACCTGGCAGCGCTGCGCGATCTCCTCGGTGCGCTCAATGGCGTCCCTGAAATTTGGAAATACCTTCAGCATCTCCGCCTCGCTGCGCACGTACAGCTGATCCGTGTTCATGCGCATGCGGTTTTCATCCTGAAGCGTCTTGCCGGTCTGGATGCACATCAACACTTCCTGCATATCCGCATCCTCGCGAGTGAGGTAATGACAATCGTTGGTACATACCATGGGGATATCCATTTCCCGCGCCAGCTTCACCAGCCGGGGCAGCACCTGCTTTTGCTCCGGAATGCCGTGGTCCTGCAACTCCACAAAGAAATTGCCGCGGCCAAAGATGTCCAAATAGCGCTGCGCCATGGCCCGGGCGTCATTTTCCCGCCGGTCGAGCAACAGCTTTGGCAGATCGCCGGACAGGCAGGCGCTCAGCGCGATCAGTCCCTCATGGTACTTCTCCAGCAGCGCATAATCCACGCGCGGCCTGTAATAATAGCCGCGTACCCATGCGGCGCTCACCAGTGCAGAAAGGTTCTCATACCCCTTCTGATTCTCACATAGCAAAATCAGGTGGCTGTAATCGCGCGAAAGGCTGGCCTTGTTGTCCATATCCGGGCATACATACACTTCGCAACCAATCACCGGATGAATACCCGCCGCCTTGGCTGCGCGGTAAAACTCAAGCACGCCGTACATCACGCCGTGGTCGGTAATGGCGCAGGAACGCATGCCCAGCGCCTTGAGCCGCTCCATCAGCGGCTTGATACGACACGCGCCGTCCAGCAGCGAATATTCCGTATGCAGATGCAGGTGTGAAAACATAAGCTCACTCAATCGCCTTTCGTAGGTCGGGAAGTTATGTAAGCGGGCAGGAAAGTGCCTTCCCTGCCCGAGTGCTCAGCGCAGCGTGGTAGCGTTGCGCACGATTTCGTTGATGTCGTTTTTCAAATCGTCCAGATTCCGGCCCGCGAGCGCTCGGTCGGAAAGCTCGTACACGCGGTTCACGTCCTCTTCGTCGGATGTGACGGCCACGGTGGTAATCTGCGGGTCGGCGGCCATCACCTTTGCCGCCACCATTTCACGGATGCGCTCGGTCATTTCGCCCTGATACGCGGAATCAAACTTCACACCCACCAGCG
>CAKUDW010000129.1 GCA_934645275.1 uncultured Clostridia bacterium | reverse complement strand
TCTTTCCACTGCCGACCGCATGATGATACAGGTGCCCATGTTCCATTGCTTCGGAATGGTACTGGCTATGACCGCTGCAATGACGCACGGCGCATCCATCTATCCGCTGCCGTATTTCTCGCCGCGCCCGGCACTGGCATGCATTCATCAGGAAAAAATCACCTGCTTCCACGGCGTGCCGACGATGTTCGTGGCGCTATTGGAGCATCCCGACTTTGAAAAGACCGACTTTTCGCACATGCGCACGGGCATCATGGCCGGTTCGCCCTGCCCCATTTCCAAGATGCGCGATGTGGTGGAAAAGATGCACATGTCCGAGATCACCATTGTGTACGGCCAGACCGAGGCTTCACCTGGCTGCACCATGTCCTCCACGGACGACCCGCTGGAGGTGCGCGTGGGCACCGTCGGCCGCGCGATGCCGGAAATCGAATGCCGCATCATTGATCCAGACACGAATCAGGAGTTACCGGACGGCGAAATCGGCGAATTTGTAGCCCGCGGCTACAACATTATGAAGGGCTATTATAAGATGCCCGAAGCCACGCGCGCCGCCATCGATGCCGACGGCTGGCTGCACACCGGGGATCTGGCCTGCCGCACGCCGGAGGGCAACTTCCGCATCACCGGCCGCCTGAAGGATATGATTATTCGCGGCGGCGAAAATATCTATCCCAAGGAGATCGAGGAATTCATCTACACCCATCCGAAAGTTTCGGATGTACAGGTGATCGGCGTACCGGATGAGAACTACGGCGAAGAAATTCTGGCGTGCATCATCCTGAAGGATGGCGAGGAAATGAGCGTAGATGAAATGAAAACCTATATCCGCGACCACATGGCGCGCCACAAGGTACCGCGTTACATCGAATTCGTATCCGCGTTCCCAATGAACGCCGCCGGAAAAATACTCAAGTACAAGATGCGCGAGGAAGCCATCGAGCGGCTCAAGCTGCAAAAGGCTGCCGGTGTGGAAACTGCATAAGATGCTTTGTTTTCCTTCCATATATCATGTCCGTGATATTATGGAAGGATTTTTTATAGAGGATAAGAATTAGAAAAAGCGCGCCGGAATTTTGTGGATCGGCGGGTTTCAGCGGAACACGCCGACAATTCTTCTAAATGGGCGGATTTCTATTCTATGTGAAACGCGCTTTTCCCCGCCTTCTACTGGATTTTTTGCCAGCGACATGATAGAATGTTCATGCTGTCATAAATCGCATTCGAAACGGAGGAAGCGCAAATGTCAACGGCAAAGCGCGCATCGCTGCTCAAAATCGCCGCGGCGGCCGGGCTGTTCATTTTGGCGGGCTTTTTCCGCCAGGCCGAGCGCACGTTGCCCCCGCTGCCTTCCGCCGCGTGTTTTCTAAGCACGAACCTGATCTACATTGCCCTGGCCCTCGCATGGGGCGTTTCAATTTCCCGACGAATACTCAATAAGCGCGTGCGCGGATATCTGCTGCTGAGCTGCGGCATGGCCGTGCTCTGGCTGTTGCTGCGTGCAATGAAGTATCGCTATTTCGGTTCAGACCTGGCTGCAAGACACCTGTGGTACCTCTACTATGTACCGCAGACATTCGCGCCGCTGTTTAGCCTGATGGCGGCGCTATGCCTGGGACGCGATGAAAACGCGCCGTCCGGACGCGCGTGGCGGCTGATGTACATTCCCGCAACGCTGCTCTGCGCGGGCATTCTGACAAACGATTTGCACCAGCTCGCTTTCCGCTTTTCAAAGGACATGCTGGACTGGGACAGCGATTATACGCATGGCCCGCTCTATTTCATCGCCATGTCATGGTCAATTGCACTGCTGCTGATTGCCGTGAGCGTCATCTACCGCAAGTGCCGCATTAGTGAAAGCCGCAGCCGTGCCTGGATACCGCTGTGCGCATTCATAGCCGGCTTTGCGCTGAGCTTTCTGAGCTTTGCAAACATCTATACCTTTCACAAGCTGCCGGAATGTATCTGTCTCACGTTCGCCGCACTGTGGGAAAGCTGCCTGCAAATCGGTCTGCTACCCACAAACGACAGCTACCTCAGTTTCTTTGCCGAATCCAGCGTCGCCGCGCAAATCACCGACCGAAACGGTCTGGTGCTCTATCGCGCCAAGGCAGCGCCGCAGCTCACGCAGGCGCAGATGCTGGCAGCGCAAGAGGGTGCAATTCTGCTCGGCGCAGATCTGCGCCTGCAAAGCGCGCCTGTACACGGCGGACGCATCTACTGGGTAGATAGCGTGGCGCGGGTCAACCGCATAAAGGAACAGCTTCAGGAAATTCACGCGCAGCTCTCCGAAGAAAACGAACTGGTGCGCGCCGAAACTGAGTTGAAGCGTCAGCGCGCACAGATTGATGAAAAGAACCGTCTATACGACCGCATTGCAACGCTGCTCGCGCCCCAACTGGATCGAATGGACACGCTGCTATCCCATAAAGAGCCCGATCTGAAGCGGCTGTGCGTACTGGGCGCGTATGTCAAGCGGCGCAGCAATCTGGCGCTGATCTGCGATGGACGGGCGCTGGTCGCCGCGGATGAACTGACCCACTGTATTCGGGAATCTCTGGAGTATCTCACAATCTGCGGCGTTGCATGCGCGCTGCACCAGGTTGGCGAAGGAAAGATATGCGCCGGCAGCATTCAGGCTGCCTACGACTTCTTTGAGGCTGCCGTTGAAGCGGCGCTGCCCACGCTGAGCGCGCTGATGGTGCGACTGGACTGCCGCGAAGCGCTCTCGCTGCGGCTGATCGCCGAGGCCGCAGCGGGCATTCCCACTGCCGGAGATTGGGCAAATCTGGGTACGCTTACCGTGGACATGTCGGACGGCGCGCCGTGCATGACACTCGTATTGCCGAAGGAGGCGCGCGAATGAATGATGTGCAGATCGGATTGTTGCTCACGTTGATGACGCTCAGCCTGTGCGCTGCCATGTTGAGCTGCATTCGTGCCGCCAGCTACCGCATGGTCCGTGCGCTGCTGCCCTGTTTGCTGCTGTTCATGGCAAGCTTTGTACCCACAACTGCGTTATTGGCGGGCGTTTCGAATCCAGAGCGTTTCCCGCTCTCAGTCTGGACGACGCTGGCTGGACTGACGGCTCTGCTGAACATCGTCATGCTCGCGGCACAGCGGCGCTGGATACGCAGACACGTTTCGCAGGTATCCATCAAGGAAAGCTGCGACCAGCTACCATCCGCGCTGTGCTTCGCACAGGAAAACGGCCGTGTGCGGCTGATGAATTTGAAAATGGACGCGCTGAGCCACCAGATCACCGGCGAGGCGCTGCTGAACGCCAATGATTTCTGGAAGCAGATATCCGCCAGTCCCGTCGTCGAGCTGGTGGACGGCAGCGCATGGAGCTTTGAACGCACTGCCATGCGAGTGGATGGACAGCGCATATTTCAAATCACCGGCACAGACGTGACCGAAGAGACGCTGCTAAACTGTCAGCTGGAAACGGATAACCGCCGCCTAGCAGAAGTGAATCTGCGACTGCGTAGATATGGGCAAAACGTCGCCGCCGCCATGCGCGAGCGGGAAGTATTGCGCGCCAAGGCCTACATTCACGATGAACTGGGCCGCACGCTGCTGAGCACGCGGCAGCATCTCTCCAGCGGCATTGGCAATACCGACGATATATGTGCAATGTGGCGGCAAAACCTGCGCCTGCTGCGTGGCGGCGCCGCTGGAGAAAAAGCTGCCGGTTCGCTTGAGCAGCTGCTGCGCGCGGCGCACGATATCGGCGTAGCGGTAGATATTCGCGGCGATTTTCCATGTGGAAATACGGGAGCCGCGTATCTGGCGGAAGCCGCGGCGCACGAATGTCTGACCAATCTGGTGCGCCATGCAGGCGGCACTCGATTGGAGGTTTTTGCTGCGCATGCGGCAGACGGCTGGCACATTGAATACAGAAACGACGGCGCGCTCCCCGCGGGCCCCATCGCGGAGGGCGGCGGGCTATCGTCGCTGCGCGAGCGGGTAGAAGGCTTTGGCGGCGAGATGACAATCGCCCACACGCCGCGCTTTTTGCTGACGCTGCATCTGCCAGAACCAAAGGAGGCGCTCATTTGATGAAATACAAAGTGATGATCGTAGAGGATCAAACCATGCCGCGCCAACTGTTCGAGCTGCGCATTCAGGCTTCGGAGCTGTTCGAGACAGCGCTTTCCATAGATAACGCCGCCATGGCGGACGTCTATTGCCTGAAATATCCCGTAGATCTGATTTTGATGGACGTTGTGACCCGGGGCGGCGAAAGCGGACTGGACGCGGCCGCACGCATCAAGCGCGCCTTTCCTCAGATTAAAATCGTCATCGTGACCTCCATGCCGGAATGCTCCTATCTGAATCGCGCGCGCGCCATCGGCGTGGAAAGCTTCTGGTACAAGGAAGATCAGACCTCTGACCTGATGGACGTGATGGCGCGCACAATGCGCGGCGAATCCGTTTACCCCAGCGCTACGCCGGAGCTGCGGCTCGGGCTGGCCAGCAGTTACGATTTTACCACGCGAGAGCTGGAGGTATTGCGGGAAATGACGGGCGGCGATACCAACCAGGAAATTGCCGACCGGCTGCACATGTCCGTGGCCACCGTCAAATCACACATTCTGAGCATGCTTGGTAAGACCGGCTTTCGCAATCGCACGGAGCTGGCCGTTCGCGCCCGCGAAAGCGGACTGGTAATTCTGAACCGAAAATAAAGCAATCCACTTCACTCTCACATCTCATTTTTTATATCTCATATTCCCTTTCCCTAAATAAAAATAGCCATACGGTTGATGCGCCCTCCCCGCACCTTTGCTAAACTGAACTGGTAAAGGTGGTGACAGGATGAAGAACACGGTAATCAGTATGCAAAACACACTGCTGTCGGAGGCCATCGCGCGTGCGCTCCTCGATACCGGTGAATTTCGCGTCGAGCAGATTCTACCCGGCAAGACGGGCAATACACTGCCCATTTGCCGCGCGATGCGGGCGGAAATTCTGCTGATGGAGGTGAGCCGTCTGAGCGCATACACGCTCCAAGAAAGGCTGAAATTGACCAGCGAGGTGCGCGCCGCCATCGCAGGCTGCAAATTTGTACTGCTATGTGATGAAAACAGCGATGCTGAACTGGCACAGCAGGTAAAAATCGCCCGGCAGGATCGGAAAATCGATGCTTTCTTTTACACCTCCGTTACGCCCGGTTATCTGACGGCAGCCATGGATGCACTGTAAGCTCAAGAGGATATAATGTGAAAGGGAGATGACATATGAAGAGATTGATTTGCATAATCATCGCGCTGCTGGCGCTGTGCATGTGCGCACTGGCAGAGGAACGCGGCGCGTGGGATTTTGACGCGGACTACTGCGAACTGGACGGCTACAATGGCGTAGGGGGCGATGTGATTGTGCCCCGCGAAATGGACGGCTCCACTGTAGACGTAATCCAGACCAACACATTCAGCGGCATGGATAACATCACCTCGCTCACGCTGCCGGACACGCTGCTCCAGCCCAAGGACAGCGCGATCTGCTGGTGCGATGGCCTGACCGCCATCGTTCTGCCCGAGAGCCTGATCGCCATTGGAGAGAGGAACCTGTACGCCTGCCCGAAGCTCAGCGAGGTCACGATCCCCGCGGGCGTGCGCTTCATTGGCGAGGAATCCTTCAGTTCAAACGGCGCGCTGCGCAGAATCGTATTTGAGGGCGTTTGCCCCGTTATTGGTAACGGCAGCTTTGCAGACTTCCCTGAAGATGCAGTGATCTATGTTCCGGACGATCAGTTTGAATCCTATCGGGCGGCGCTGACAGCGGCCGGCAGCACCGCCGCCATCCAACCCAGTGGCAAAAGCGCCGAGATCGTGGATAACAACGGCTTTGACGAGAATGGCTTTGATTTCGACGAGGCCACCGGCACGATCACTGCCTACAACGCCTATGCCACCTACCTGTCCATTCCTGAAACCATTGGCGGCGTGCCCGTCAGAGCCATCGGCAACGGGGCATTCGAATTCCACTATTATCTGGCGGTACTCGAGTTGCCTGAGGGCCTGGAAAGCATCGGCGAGAGGGCCTTTGCCCACTGCGAAACGCTACAATACGTC
>CAKUDW010000128.1 GCA_934645275.1 uncultured Clostridia bacterium | reverse complement strand
GTGCTGTTGGGCCATTGCCTAATCGCGCTGCCCATGTTTGCGATGATTCCGATGGATATTCTCGCGGGCGTTTTGAATGCGATCTGTCTGTTTTACATGCTGTATCAGCGGCGGCTGTTCAAGCTGACGCTGCTGGCTTCCCGCCGCAGCTGCTATCTGCTGTCGGTGGTGTTTACATTTATCGGCTTTGCCTACCTGCTTGACCCGATTCAGAAGGTCATCACCTCGCACATGAGCGCGTTGGGGGATTACAGCGTGCTGATAATCGCGCTGCTCTACGCCGTGAGCACGATGCTGATGTGTACGCTGATGAAAAAGCTGATCGATCAGATTTTCGTCAAGGAGGAGCAGTCGCACGCCAAGCTGCTGGAGGACTTCAGTCTGGCAGTATCCAAGAGCTTGAGCGTGGGCGAAATATTGGATCGCCTGATTCGCGTTGTACACGATGCAATTTCTGTGCGCCGCGTATTCGTGTGCCTGCGCGACGGCGACGGCGGCTATCGCATCGTGCGCAGCAGCGACCCCTTGGAGCGGCAGGTGCAGGTGTTTTCGGCAGATAATCCCATCATAGAGCATCTTCGCCACAACGACGCCTGTTTGATGGTTCAGGATATTCACATCGTGCAGGGGTATCGATCGCTGTGGGAATCCGAAAAAAAGCTGTTGTACCGGATGAATGTGAAATGCTTTGTGCCGCTGCTGGACGCAGATGAGCTGGTGGGCGTGGCGATGCTGAGCGAGAAGGAAAAGGGCCACCGCTATACCTATTCAGATGAAAGCTTTCTCATGAGCGTAAAATCCGTGGCCTCCATCGCGCTAAAGAACGCGAATTTGTATGAAAAGGCCTATCGAGATGCGCGCACTGACGATCTGACCGGGCTGATGAATCGCAAGTACTTCTATCTGACCATACGCGAACTGTTCGACAAGTGGAAGGATAAGAGCATCACGCTGATGATTCTGAACGTGGACGATTTCAAACTCTACAACCAGCTCTACGGCAACCAGAACGGCGATGCGGCGCTGAAAACCATTGCACGCGTCATTGAAAGCGCGGTAGGTGAGAGCGGCACGGCCGCACGATACAGTGGAAAGGAATTCGCCGTGATCCTGCCGGGGGTGGATGTGGTCTGCGCGCACAGAATGGCGGATAACATTCGCGAACAGCTGATGAACATGCACCGCGGCAATGGTGATTACCTGCTCAAGACGCTGACGCTCAGCGTCGGCATCTGCGCGGCGCCCTACGGCGCGGTGACCTACAAGCAGTTAATCGATAATACCGAACAGGCCGTCTATCAGGTGAAACGCTCGGGCAAGAATGGCGTCGTCGTTTACGCGGCCAGTCATGATTCTGCCGCCGAGAAGGGCAAACCCTCGCAGAAGGCGCTACAGGAGCTTTATTCCGAATATGCGTCTACGATCTATGCACTTACGGCCGCCATCGATACCAAGGATCACTATACCTTCAAGCATTCAAAGAATGTGGCTTACTATTCCACGCGACTGGCTGCGGCCATCGGTCTGGATGAAAACAGCGTTGAAATTATCAACGAAGCCGCGCTGCTGCACGACGTTGGCAAGATTGGCGTGCCCGAATCTATCCTCAACAAGCAGGGCCCGCTGACCAACGAGGAATACGAGGAAATGAAGAAGCATGTGGATCACTCGGTCGGCATCATTCGCCATCTGCCGTCGCTGGATTTTGTGATTCCGGCAGTAATCGGCCATCACGAGCGCTACGATGGCACCGGTTATCCGCGGCGCATTGCGGGTGAGGATATTCCGCTGTATGCGCGCATTCTCTGTGTGGCGGACTCGTTTGATGCGATGACCTCGAACCGCGTCTACAAGAAGGCTTATAGCGTGGAATATGCGCTGGATGTATTGGAAAAGCAGGCTGGAAAGCAGTTTGATCCGCGACTTGTTCGCGTGTTTGTGGACGAGTTCAGGCGTGGCAATATCGAGCTGCAAAACACCTGATACAGTGTCTCTGGTTATGACCGCCGTGCGCCCTGAAAAAAGAGCGCGGCGGTTTTTGACGTTTAAGGCGCGGCAGCGCCGGATGATTAATTGCGGAGGATTGCGCAATGGCATTTAAAGATTTGTTCAACAACTATTTTTATGGGAAACCCGAGCGGGAGGATTTCACGCAGGACGACCTGCCCGAAACGCGGCGACAGTTGTTTTTTCAGGTGCTGCGCGTGCGCTGGGGCAGTATGGTGGGACTGAATCTTCTGTACCTGCTGTTCTGGTTGCCTGCGGCGGTATGGTCGTTTCTGTGTCTGGCGCAGGTGTATGGGCAGCTTGCAGAGGGTGGAACACAGAGTTTTAACAGCCTTATCTTCACATGGTTGCTGGTATTGTTTCCGCTGGTAGCTCTCACGGGCCCGGCGAACATGGGCGTCAGTTATGTGCTGCGCAATTGGGCGCGTGACGAGCACGCCTATGCCTGGTCGGATTTCTGGCATGGCTTTTGTGAAAACTGGAAGCAAGGGTTGGTGCTTGGCGCAGTTAACGGCTTTGTGCCGCTGGCGCTGTTTGTATGGCTGAACATCATGCGGGTGTACGCAAGCATAATTGTATATGTACCGGCGATTTTGGCCGCAATCTGCGCGCTGATTTACGCGCTTGCAGCCATGCTGATGCCCATGATGATCGTCACCTATCGCCAGGGCTTTTTGGGGCATCTGAAAAATGCTGTGATTATTTCGCTGGCGGAGCTGCCGCGCGCTGCAGGCGTGAAGCTGCTTACGCTGCTGATTCCGGCAGCAGTCTGTGCGTGCATGCTGATTGATTTCGAGCGCTATACCTGGGTAATGTCGCTGGCGGCGGGATTATATTGCGTTTTTCTGTTGACGTTTAATAAACTGATTGTTGCGAGCTACGCGAATGCGATGTGTGAAAAGCATATAAATACCCGAATCGACGGCGCGCCGGTCGATATCGGGCTTCGACATGAGGAATAGGCGAGTATCGAAGTTGCTTATAGCAGATCCATTTCACGGCAATCGTCGACCGTGTAATCAAGTATGGCGCGCATGGCCTGCGCCAGCTTTGCAGTTTCGTCTGCACTGAATTCACGATTCTCGATATCCATAAGCTTCAGTAGGCGTCTCAGCGCGGGTTCGGCTGCTGCTGCGGCGCCCGTTTCGGTCAAGCGATGCTCAATGGATGCGGAGATGTCGGCGATCATGTCGCGCGCCGTAGAGAGCATTTCCTGCACTTCGGCCTGATCAATACCGGACTTGCTGAAAAACAGAGAGAGCATATCGAAGTGGTATGCATCCGTCTGTTGGAGAATAGCGTTCACATCGGTCACTTCAAGCTGCTGCTTCAGCACGGCGGAAAGTCCGGCTCGCGAAAAGGCATAGATGTACATCGTATACGTGATGGCGGATGTGCCGGCGTCCTCGTTGAGGCAATTAAGCGCCTGAAGCGCGTTCAACAGCTTCGATGGCTTGATGATCGACATGTAGGCATAGGCTTTTATGTGTTTAAAAGACATGGAAAGCTCTCCTTTGATGTAAAAATTAATATACTTCTTATAGTCAATTATTACTACTAATCAATTCAATTATAAATCAAATTTGTGCATCAGTCAATAAAAATATAATTATTTGTCGCAGAATGTTCCAGAAAATATGGGTTTAAAAGAAGGACGATTTGCAGGAATTTGTTCTTTTTTGCCATGAACGATATGGAGTTTTATTGCTGACAGCCGACGCGCTTCGCTAATTTTGCACAGTCGGCTGGAGAAACGTGGCTTCCTGTGATGGGGAAAAGGCGGCGCGGTAGCGGCAGTCAGAACTGCGATGAGGTCTGATATCCTTATCTGAAGCTGCATGTCTCCAGAGTGTTAATACTTTCGAGTTGACAAATTCACATTTCGCTCCTATAATAGTATTCGAAAATACTATTATAGGAGCGAAATAATGAAAACTGATAAGAATCAAATGTGGGAGGCCTGGGGACGAACCAATGCGTTGTATACAGCGTGGTGTGCATCCAGAGGACAGAATGCCTATCGGCTTTTTGTTCTATATGCGATAGATGCGCATGAACCGATTACACAGCGCGAAATTGCGGATTGTACGGGATTGTCAAAGCAGACGGTCAGCACGGTTATGCGCGCGTTGAGAGATGAAGGATATGTTGCTTTGTATCAGGGCGAGGCGGATCGCCGTGAAAAGCATGTACAGTTCACGCAAAATGGGAAGAATTACGCGTTCGAGGTTCTTGCTCCGTTGCATGCGTTGGAACAACGTGTATTTGATGTCGTAGGAGCAGAACGTATGAAGCAAATGTCAGATGCAATTAAACTGTTTAATATCGTTTTTGAAAAGGAAATGGAGACGGATTCAGATGAACGCGGCGAGAACTAAAACCTTTTTTTCTTATGTGATACCGTCGGTCTTTGCGTTCGCGCTGTCGGGCGTGTACACGATTGTGGACGGCTTTTTTATTGGGCAGAGCCTCGGCGATGCTGGACTGACGGCAATTACATTGGGCTATCCTGTTTCTGCGCTGGTTGGAGCGATTGGTACAGGTATTGGTCTATCTGGCGCAATACGATTTGCGATTTTAAACGCACAAGAAGAGCGGGAAGAAGGTCAATGGTGCTTTTCTAGCACGTGCCTGCTCATGTTGTTGACAGGTGTGCTGATGACCGCATTGTTGCTCGGTCTTACTGGACCGATCTTGCGACTCCTTGGTGCGTTTGGCGATACGCTCGTACTTTCGAGCGAATATGTTCGTATTATTGCGCTGGGCGCGGTGTTTCAGCTTTTGGCAACAGGGTTTATTCCGTTTATTCGCAATATGGGCGGAGCATCCTTTGCGATGGTAGCCATGATTCTGGGCTTTGCCACGAACATTGTTCTGGATTATACATTTGTATGGAGCTTGAACTGGGGTATGACAGGCGCGGCGCTGGCAACAATTATCGGTCAGGCCGTGACGATGCTTGCGGCGATTGGCTTTTTTGCGGCGAAAAAGCGCGCTCTGCGCATACCAACGTCTGGAAAAATTGGTACACAGTGGAAAGAAATTCTTAGGGTGGCAATTTCGCCATTTGGGTTGACGTTCTCTCCGACAATTACCATGCTCTTTATGAATCGCTTTTTGCTGCTCTACGGAAATGAAAAATCCGTTGCAATCTATGGCTGCATCGGCTATGTAACCTCTATCATTTACCTGTTGCTACAAGGGGTAGGCGATGGCAGTCAGCCGCTCATCAGCGGCTATTATGGCGCAGGAGACACGACTTCTGCAAAACATGTGCTCAGATTGGCCTACAGAACAGCGGCGATCATTACGATTGTCTGCATGGTCGGCGTCTTTCTTGCAAGGAAACAGGTTGGGCTCCTCTTCGGAGCGTCTTTCGATGCAAATGCGGGTGTGGTTCGATACCTCCCATTTTTTCTGGCGACGTTGTTGCTCCTGGCGTTCGTGCGCGTTACAACCGCCTATTTTTATGCCACAGAAAAGACGGCGCTTTCGTATGTTCTGGTATATGCGGAACCCGTCTGTACGCTGTTTTTCCTGTTGATTTTACCCGTTGCGTTTAAATTGCAAGGCGTTTGGCTGGCAGTACCGCTTGCGCAGACGGTTACGTTTATAATTGCGTGGTTGGCTCAGAAGCGTGCGGACAGACGTGCATTTAATAAAATTTAGTATGGATGTGTCCAACGACTCAGTCAGTCTTTTCACTCAGCGCCCGGCGCATATTCCGGCGCACGCGGTTAATGTGGCGTTCAAAATCGCCGCTGTTGATGAGCTCGGTGAGCACGAGCTGTTCGAAGGTGGGTACGGTGCAGGAATAAAAGCCAAGCTTTTCCTGAAACGGTTTGACCAGCTTTTGCGGTAAGATCATGTAACCGATGCGCATGGCAGGCGAGATCGTCTTTGAAAAAGTGTTCATGTAGATTACGTTATCGTATTTCGAGAACGCAAAGAGCGCTTCCATGGGCTGCACAGCCACGGAGAATTCCGAGCCGTAGTCCGATTCAATGATGAAGCGATTCGGACGGTTCGACCAGCGTATATACTCATGGCGCTTGCTGGCCGTGGCCGTTACGC
>CAKUDW010000127.1 GCA_934645275.1 uncultured Clostridia bacterium | reverse complement strand
CGCCGCTAATCGCCAAAATTACCGGCAGCGTAGACTTTTCCGCACTGGTCATCCCGCTCGGCGAGGGTGTGGACGTACCTACGATCAACGTGGGCAATTTCATTCAGACCGTCATCAACTTCTTCATGGTCGCCATCTGCATCTTCACATTTGTGAAATTTGTGAACCGTCTGCGCCGGCCTAAGGAAGCGCCCGTACCGAAGCCTGCGCGCCTGTGCCCCTATTGCCGCAGCGAAATTGCCGACGATGCCACCCGTTGCCCGCATTGCACTTCGCAGCTGGACTGACGCACCGGCTTTCACATTATACAGCATACAATCAAGACGGCCGCACCGGTATTTCTTCGCCGGTACGGCCGTCCACTTTATCTCATATAAATGCTCACATCAAATCAAACTGCAAGTTGACGTCTTTCATATAGCCCTGCTGGCCCTGGTAACTGATGAGCACCCAGTTATCGCCCTCGACAATCTCAACAACGTCCACCTCTGTGCCCGCGTTGAGCGTCCCGAGACTGTTTGCATCGTCGGAACCTGCGTCGTATACAGTCGCGTCGCGGCCATCCTCACCCGCCAGCACCGTCGCTCGAATCGCTTCGCCACTCTCCTCGCCCACATCAGCAGTATCAGTCGCGCCGTCGTCTGACGAATCAGCGTATATATCCGCCGTGGTCCCCTCCCAGAAACTCAGATAGTCATTGAGAAGGTAGCCGATCACTTCACCGTAGCCCACCTTTGTCCACCCGTTCTCGAGCGCAAGTACCCGCAAATTCGTGCCGTTGGGCACCTTGCCCAGTACCTCGCCCTGACCGTCGGGAATAGCGCGCAGGTTCAGGCTCACTTCGTCCGCGCCGGTATTCACGGTCACGTAGCTGACAGTCTCATCGGCGTCAGTGGCAAAATCGGCGCTCGCATAGTACTTTGAAAATTCGTCCGCCACGCTCTGCGCGCCCGCCTGATACTCGGCGCTGGTGTGTCCGATCTGATATTGTGCGCCGTTTCCAGAATACTTCAAGATTACATTGTACTGCGTGAGCGGCTCAAGATACTTCTTGCGCACATAGCCGCTGGCAGAATCCCGGGCGACGTTTACCCAGTCACCATCCACGCCCAGTACGCGCATCGTGTCGCCATCGCGCAGCTTACCGATGCTCTGGCTGGCAGTATCTGGCTGCTGACGCACAATGATGTTTGAATCAGCACTGTGCAGCCGTGCCATCAGTATCTCTTCACGGACGACTTCCACCTGCGGCGCGTCGCCCACATGCTCGCGCACCTGCGCAAGCTGATGATAGATGGCCTGCTGGATTTCAGCGCTCGCACAGCCATCCGCCGCGTAACCGCAGGCTTCCTGAAATAGCTTTACCGCCTCGCTGAATTCAACGTCGTAAACGCTGTCCAGATCGCCCGAATACAGCCCCAGCGCCTGAAGCGCCTGCTGAAGCTTTTTCACCACAGGACCGCTGCGCCCTTCCTCCAGCGCAATCAGGCCGCTGGAAACCGGCGCGTTATCCGAATAGATTACTTCCAGCAGCTCCGCGCTGGAAATACCGTTCTGCGATACGCCCAAATCCCGTTGCAGGCGCTTCACCGCCGCGGTCGTCGCCGTGTCATAGCGCCCATTGGGTTCGCCTTCAAAGTAGCCCAAATCGGCCAGACGGTATTGGAGATCCGAAACCTCCGCCCCGGCCGTACCGCGGCTGAGCGAATCCTCAGAATAGCCCAGGAATTCCTGATAGCTCATGCCGTCCTCGCCGGTATAGGACGAAACCAGAAGCAGCTGACGCAGCTCTTCGTCCGGTTCCGCATCGTCGAATATGCGCACGAGCGTGCCCACCTGGCACTGCTTGGCAATAAAGCGTGCGTCGTCCACGCGCAGCCGCATACAGCCGTGAGAAGTAGGCGTACCAAATTCGGCCACGGCGTCGGCCAACATGGTGGATTCGTCCTTCTTTTCAAAGGGCAGCGAATGAAACATATAGCCCTTATAAATGCGCGTGGCATATTTCACAAAGCAGTGATACTGCTGAAACCACGTCCATTCCCCGCGCTCGGATGCACGCCCCTTCTCCATCAGGTAGAAAGTGCCCAACGGGGTAGAATTGTTCATGCCTGACGAGGTGAGCATTTGCCGCGCAACGCTGCCATCGCTCGTGTTGTAAACCGTAACGATCTGGTTAGCGATATCCACTTCGATATAATAGGGCATATTATAGCTCGACTCGGCCAGCGCGCCGGCCACCGAAGCACACATCAACAGCGCGACCAGGATCAGCGCCAGAAACGCCCTCGCACCTGTTCTTTTCATAATGCGCCGCCTCACGCCAAGCGGAGCGACAGGTTGACGTCCAGCATGTAGCCGAGCTTATCGCCATCACCCTTTACGGTGACCCAACCGGTATCCTCGTCCACAGAGACAACTTCAACCTCCACGTCTGCCTTGACTCGCTTGATTACCTCGGAATTCTCGGACGGTTCAGCGTATATATTGACGCGACCATCGCGCTTATCGGGCACGACCACGGCCTTCATCGTGTCGCCGTCGTTGATGTTCAGCTGATCCTCAGTGCCTTCAACCACATCGTAGCCTTCGCCCAGCACGATACCGCCGCCGGTCAACTCTTCCTTCTCAGTTGCCGTGCTTTCGACCTCGCTCGCAAGGCCCTCCCAGAAGGTCAGGTAATCGTCCATCAAATACCCGATTTCCTCGTCGTAACCCACCTTTGTCCAGCCGTCGGCGCGGGAAAGCACGCGCATCTTCGTACCGTTGGGAATTTTAGCCAGGATTTCAGCCTCGCCCGAAGGCGCCGCGCGCAAGTTCAGGCTCACATCATCCGAACCGGTATTGACGGCGCAGAACGTGACTGTTTCATTCATATAATCCATGAACTGCTCGCTGGCATAATACTCGGAAAACTCGGTCTTGATGTCCGCCGCGCCTGACTGCCGCTGCTGAATAGTATTTCCCAGCGTAACCGACTGGCCCGAGCTCGCCGAAGTGAGCGTCAGGATCGGGTTCGTCTCAGTATAGGGACTGAGATACTTTTTCTTCACATAGCCGCTGCCCGCGCCGGCAGAAACGGCCGCCCAGTCGCCGTTTACACCAGTGACCATCAGCGTATCGCCATCGGAAACCTTACCCACCTCGGCGCTATCCGTGGAGGGCTGCTCGCGCACGATGATCTTCGTATCGGGCGATTTCACAGTGGCCATGGTAATCTCCTCGTTGACCACACTGGCAGTAATCTCGCCTTCGCCCAGCTGCTCGCGCACCTTGTTCAATTCGTAGTAAACCAGCTGCTGCACCTCGGGTGTCGCCACACCGTCCGCCGTATAACCGCAAACCTTTTGGAATGCCTTGATCGCGTCGCTCACTTCCACATCATACACACCGTCGAGCGGGCCGGTATACAAGCCAAGATTCTGCAACGCTTCCTGAAGTTTTTTCACCACAGGACCGCTCTTGCCCTCGTTGATGGTGATCTGGCCGGCTGCGACCGGTGCTTCATCGGAAAAAATAACTTCTTCGAGTTCCTTAGACGTAATACCCGTCTGCGCAAGGCCCAAATCCTTTTGCAGACCCTTGACCGCACCGACCAGCGCGTTATCGTATCGGCCGCTGACCTCGCCGTCGTAGTAGCCCAGATCACTCATGCGATACTGCAAATCGGAAACCTCTGCACCAGAGCTTCCGCGGCCCAGCGAGTCCTCTGAAATGCCCAGAAATTCGGAATAGGACATGCCGTCCTCGCCGGTATAGGATGAAATATAGAGCAGCTGACGCAGATCCTCATCCTTCACGCCGCTCTTGTAGACCTCTACACGCGTACCGGTCAGACAATTCTTAGCGATAAATTCCGCATCCTCCACGCGCAGACGCACACAGCCGTGCGAGGCGGGCACGCCAAACTGCGCCGCGGCCTTGGCGTTCATCGCATCGTTTCGATTGTCATTGAAGGTGATGGAATGGAAAAAGTAATTATAATAGTAGCGCGTGGCCCACTTGGCATAGCAGCGGAAGAAGCGGAAATAATACCACTCCTTGCGTTCCATGCTGTTCTGGCGCTCGGGCATGTACCATACGCCCGTAATGGTGGCGTCGTTCATGCCGGCGGAACAAAGCATCTGCCGCGCGATGGACTTATCCTTCGTATTGTATATGGTGACGATCTGATTTGTCAGGTCAAGCTCAATGTAATATGGCCTATCATACGTCGCCGCGGAAGCGGGCGCGGCGGCCAAGTCGCACAGCGCAAATACCAGTGCAAGAACCAGCAGCAGGAATCTCTTAATGCCCATAGTATCTCCTTGAAATTAATCAGAATGTACTCTTTTGATTATAACAGCTCAACCTTCAAAATACAAGCGTCTGCCCATAACTGATCCGAAATTGCTGTTTTCCGCCTTCCCGCGGCCGCGCCGCGTCTATCCTGCAAATTCACTGAAATACACGGCACGCTGGCGTTCATACTCGCGATTATAAAACGCGTCGCCACCCTCATGCAGCTTCTGAATATACTCGTGGCGGTTGCGCATCAGCTGCGAATTGTGTATCGCCAGCGTATAGATGGCGATGTTGGAACACTGGTCGGAAATGCGCTCGATGTTCGTCAGCGCATCCACAAAGGTCAGACCCGTATATGTTCCGCACTGGCCCTCGCGCAAGCGGCGAATGTGACGCTTCTTGATAGCAGCCACCAGATCGTCAATCACTTCCTCAAGAGGTTCTATCTTTGTAGCCGCTTCCATATCAAATTCGCCGAAACAGGCGGCAGCGTATTCCAGAATTTCATTCAGCGCGCCGCCAAGCACGGAAAGTTCGTGCAGCGCAGACGCCGAGAGATTCCCATTCTGCTTTTTCAGCGCTTCCGCGTTTTCAACCAGATTCGTAGCCAGATCGCCAATGCGCTCCATTTCAGACTGGCACTGCAGATAGTAGTTCAACAGGTCGCTGTCATCCTCGCTGTCCACATGCGCGGACAGGTGAATCAGATATTCGTCCACCGCATCGGCCATGCGGTCTATATTGTCCTCGCTGCGATTCAGTCTTTCAGCCTTTGCCGAATCGAAGCCGTTCATCAGCTCCAGCGCGCGCTCAGTATTGTCCGTAGCCAGACGCTGCATCACTTGAATTACCTTGTGCGCAGCGTTAAGCGCCATCTTCGGCGAAAGGAAGAGTTTTTCGTCCAGCTTCTGCGTCACCGCATCCATCAACACATCCTCATCCTGCTTGCGCGGAATAAGCTTAAGCACGAAATTATAAATCAGGCCCGCAGCCGGCAGCAGCGGCAGCGCCTCGCAGAGATTGAACAGCGTATGCGTATTGGCAATGCTGCCGCTGGACATCACAGTATTCCACATGCCGTCCAACAGGCCCACCTTGTGCGCTATCGTTACCAGCAACAGCAACCACGGAATGCCCAAACAGTTGAACACCACCGTGACCAGGCCAGTACGCTTGGCGTCAATGTTCGTACCGATGGCGCACATTACGGCGATGGTGATACACTCTCCCAGATAGATGCCCAACAGAATCGGAAATACCAAGCGGAAAGTCAGCACGCCCGTGGTGCTCAGCGTCTGAACCATACCGACGCTGGCAGAAGAGCTTTGTGTAATAAACGTGATGGCCGCGCCCAAAAGGAAAGCCAGAACCGGCTTATCCGCAAAGCGCGCGATGAGATCTACAAATGTGCCTGAAGTTGAGAGCGGCTGGACGGCCGCAGTCATACCAATCAGGCCAGTGAAAAGAATGGAGAAGCCCATGGCGATTTCGCCAATGGCGTTTGAATTTCTGGTTTTGACAAACATGATGAGCACGATGCCCAGCAGTGCCGCAAACGGTGCGAGCGTGGCAGGCTTGAAAAAATTAAGCCACTGACTGCCGCCCGAGCCGTTCAAATCCATCAGGCGGATAATCTGGCCGGTGATCGTGGTGCCGACGTTCGCGCCGAGCACGATGCCAACCGACTGTCTGAGCGTCAACATCCCTGTGGCGACCAGGCCGGCTGTGAGCACGATCGTCGCCTTGGAGCTCTGAATCAGCGCCGTAACCAGCACGCCGAGCAGAAAGCTCTTGAAATTGTTGTTGGTGACGCGTTCGAGCG
>CAKUDW010000126.1 GCA_934645275.1 uncultured Clostridia bacterium | reverse complement strand
CCCAACGACAATATTATGCGTTCCATCAAGAAGGCCGCAGGCGAGGGCGAAGGCGCAAACTATAAGGAGATTACTTACGAGGGCTATGCGCCCTGCGGCGTGGCAGTGATTGTCGAAATTGTGACCGACAACCTGAACCGTACCGCCAGCGAAGTGCGCCACATTTTCGATAAGTGCGGCGGTTCGCTCGGCGCATCTGGCTGCGTTTCCTGGAAATTCGAGCGCAAAGGTGTCATCGAAATCGACAATTCCAAGGGTATGGATGAGGATGAACTGACGATGTTGGCGTTGGATTGCGGCGCGGACGATGTGGAAGTGGGTGATGGCGTCGCCGTGATTTACACCGACCCCAACGATTTCTCTGCGGTGCGCGACAAGTTGGAAGAGGCTGGCTGCACCTTCCTGTCTGCTGAGCGCGAAATGGTGCCCAGCACGACGGTCGAACTGGCCGACGAGGAATCTGTCGCCAAGGTGCGTCGCCTGATCGACTGGCTGGAGGATTATGACGATACTCAGGCCGTCTATCACGATGCAGAGCTTCCTGAGGAAGAAGAGGAAGAATAACGCCTATTCGCCTATTAAAAAAGACAGACGGTACAACATGTGCCGTCTGTCTTTGATATGTTTTCAGTCTCAATCCACATCCGCTTCGACAACTGCAGAGGTGGAGTCTGCGTATTCGCGGTTCCAGTTGACGTAATCAGAACTCTGATATTCTTTCTCAACGTCACCCCAACTCATACAACCGTAGCCGTTAAAGCTGCTGCCATCCTCGGAAGAGAGCACGAGCGTTTCAACGCCAGAGTTGTCAGGCTCGCTCACCGGGACGGCTACTTTCCATACGCGGCCTGTCCAATAGGCCACAGCATAGCGCGTCTGCGGTTCGGTTCCATTCAGGGCGGAGAAGTTGCCGTTAGCGAAGCGCGCCCATTCATCCGCACTGGGCGATACATCGGAAAATGGCAGATTGGTGACGATCTTGTCATACGAGCCTGCGGCGAGGCAGGTTAGTGTTGCCTTAGCGTAATCAAACAGGGTTTCGGAGAGCTTCGGCACAGCGAGCGCGGCGCCGTACAGTCCGAGCAGCAACAGTCCAGCTAACGCAAGGCACAGAATCTTCTTCATGAAAAACAACCCCTCAGTTCATAGTTTCTATCTGATTCACATTCAACGCGCATATCTAATTATGTGAGTAATCAGCGTTTACATTTAGACGCGCAAAAGTCCTTAATGGTTCCCGCGTATGGGCATGACAATTTTGAGCATCAACGCGTCCAGTGCGGCGCGGTCGCGCACCTTTCCGGATTTAATATCGTAATCCGCAGCTGCACAGGCAGAATAACGCGCCTCAAGGGCTTCAGCAGAGATAGTACGAATCTGCTTTGCGGCAAAGTGCGCGCGTCCTTCCTTGATGTTGAGTTGCTTACAGACCTGAGGGATGCCTACGCCGGCGGCCAGCGCGAGCTTCAGGTGCGTATCAATGCGCAGCTGGCTTTCCATCATGGAAATCAGCCGCACGATGTTCGGCTCGGTTTGCAGAACGGAATTGACCACAGCGGTCGCTTCGGCCAGTCTGCCGGCCAACAGGTGATCCAGAATCATGAATACCGAGTATTCCGGAGATGGCGATACAATTTTGCGAACGTCAGCAACACTAATCTGCGGCGCGTCCTCCACATAGGCGGCAAGCTTTTTCAATTCGCCTGAAAGGCGGGTCAGGTCCTGACCGGCCATGACCGTCATTTCGGTTATTGCATCGGGCGCTATCGTCTTGCCCAGCGGCTTGAGCTGCTGAGCGCACCATTTGGCCAGTGCCGAACCGTTTAAATAGTCAAAATTGACGTATCCAGGTAGTTTTGCTAGTTTTTTGGGCAACTTCTTGCGGCTGTCCGGTTCTACCGTCATCCAAAATACCAGTATGCAGCTTTCGGGCACATCATCTAACCAGGCAAGCATGCGCTCCACATCGCGTTCTTCATTCTTGGCCTTGCCTGGCAGCAGTGGGCCCCAGTCGCGTACGATCGTGATGCGCCTCGGGCACATCACGGGAAAAGTTTCTGCACTGTCGATGATGTCCTGCGCGGAGACGCCTTCCAGCGTCATTTCGTTCAGCTCTTCGAGGCCGGCTGGTAGACACGCCTTGCGCAGCGCCGCGAGCGCTTCACGTTTGTTATAGGCTTCGGGACCGATAAAGCAGTAGACCCGCTCAAAGCGACCATCCTTTACCGATTTGTAGAATTCATTCCAGGTCATTTTTGTCCTCCGAAGCGCAATATGTGGTCACCTTCAATTCACCGTTCCTGAAGCTACAGGTAATCGCACCGCAGCGGTCGGTACGGTAGACGTCTATGCCGCGCGCGTTAAGCATTTCAAGGCATTCTTTGCGAGGATGACCGTAGGTGTTGTAGCCCACGGAAATGATCGCGGCCTCAGGATTCACAGCATCGAGCAGCTTGGCGTTCAGCGAATCCTTCGCACCGTGATGCGATACCTTCAGAATCGTGCTGTCGGCAGCGGCGCGCGCAGCGATTTTGGCAGGCGCGTCGCCGCAGAAAAGCAGCGAGCTGTCCGCATGGCGCACGCGCAGCACCATAGAGTTTTCATTCGCCGAACTTGCCGGAAATCCTGCCGCAGGGGCGAGAATGTCGGCAAAAGTTTCTCCGGCAAGCTCAATTTCCGCACCCGCATCCAGGGTGACGATTTCCACGCCCAGATTGCGTGCCGCGTCAAGCGTCGCCAGAATTTCTGTACCCGTTTCAAAGGCCTGCGTATCTGCAGGAAGATAAATCGTTTCCGGCGGACAGAGCTGGAGCACATCCTCCAGACCACCGGTGTGATCGGCATGCAGATGTGAAAGAAAGACGGCCTTTGGGCGGTAATTCATGGCGCTCAGGTAATCGGCAAGCGGGGAATAGCTATCGCCCGTATCCACCAGATAGACTTCTCCGCCGCTGCGAATCACGGCGCAATCGGCCTGACCGGCATCCAGAAAGACCGCGCTGAAATCCAGCGTCGTCAGATGTGCGCATAGGTTGGCCAACGGCATGGCAATGATGACTGCGAGCGGCAGAACACGGCGAATGCCGGGTTTCAACTTCGATAAATTGGAAGCGAATAGGCATGCGGCGATGCATAGCAGCGTGAGCCAGATCGGAAAGCGTGCCACGCGAACGCTGGAAAGCGGTAAACGCACAAAAAATGCCACGCAGCGATTCAACAGGCCGAACATGTGGTCTGCGCAAAGTGCAATTATGGGAATGCCGGTAACCAATCCGCCCAGCGCTACGATGTACGCCGCCATTGCGAGCGGTACGGCAATCAGGTTTACGATAAAGGAAGATGCGGGCTGTGCGCCGAAGGCATGGATGATTGCCGGAAGAATCGCCAGCTGCGCGGCGGCCGTGGCGGCAACCGAGGCGAGCAGCCATTGCGGCAGGCGGCGCGTGAGCAACGTTTTCAGACTATGGTTTCTGTGAAAGGGCGGCACATGTGGCACGTGCAACAGCGCGGAAAGGGGAGAAGTGAGCAATATGATGCCTGCCGAAGCGCCGTAGGAGAGTACAAAGCCCGTATCCAGTATTGCTTCCGGACGCAGCAACAGATAAGCGAGCATAGCAGCACACAGCCGGGTGGGCGCATCGGAGTATCGCCCGAGCAGTGGGCCGGCCTGAAATACGGCGTACATTAGGATCGCACGCGTCAGCGACGCCGAGTAACCGGTCAGCAGACCATAGGCGCAGAGCAACGCGAGCGTCACAAAGAAGGAAGCACGCCGATCAAGAATGCGGCTGAGCAGCAGAGATATCGCTGCTGCGAGTACGCTGATATGCATGCCGGAAATGGCCAGCAGATGTGCCGCACCGGATTTGCTATAATTTTCGCGTTCCTCATCGCTCAGACGGCTGCGATCGCCGATCAGAAAACTGCGCGCGATGGCAGCGTTTTCCGGAAACAATCGATCTACGCGCTTACCTGCCGCTTCGCGGAGCAGCTTCAGGCGATCACGTGCGCGCAGGGAACCCTCGGTGAGGGACATGCTTTCGGCTTTGGCGGTCGCGTAGCCACGCAGCCCATTTAAGCGCAGATAGTTTGAAAAATTGAATTGACCTGGATTCGTGGCCTCGTCCGCACGCCAGATGTGTGCCGTACATTCCAGCCGCGCGCCGATTTGCGGCAGCGTCAGCAGCGCTTCGTCGCCGCGCAGGTATACGCGCATGCGCCCGGAAACAGGCGCACCGTCAATAGTGATATGCTCAATTACGCATATCGTGCGCGCATCTTCCGGCTTGTAACGGGGTACTTCGCAAATGCGCCCGCAAAGCAGCGCGCCGGTCTGATCTGGCAGGGGCTCGGTCATGCGCCATGACAGGGTAAAGCGCAGTGCTCCGAGGGGCAGCATCGCGGCAATCAGCATTATGGGGATCAGCCGCTTTGCCAGACTGCGGCAGCAGAACGCGCATATCAGCAGCAGGCAGAGCGCGGCCGCAGATGCGGCAACGGGAAGGTTCAGCGCATAGGAAACCACGCAGCCGCCTAGATAAGCGACGGCTGCCAGTACCAGCGGTCGAGAATGAATCAGCCGCGAAAACAGGCCGGACTGCGCCATGCGTTTCATGGAATCAGATTTCGTAGCTGCGACCACGGGCGCAGAATTCGGTATTCGGGAACGCAATGCGCGCCTGTTCCGCAAGCGCGTCTGGCGCATATTTCGGGTTGAGGTGCGTCAGCAGCAACCGCTTTGCGCCTGCCGCTGCGGCAAGACGCCCGCAGCGCAGAGAGGTGGGGCGCGCCTTCGCGCCAGTCAGCCTCGCTCAGTCCGGCGTCTGCCAGCAGCAGATCCGCACCGTGGATGAAGTCCGCCAGTCCAGATACTTCGTTCGTATCACCGGTATATGCAAATATTCTGCCGTTGCATTCAGCGCGCAAAGCCCAGCTTTCCACGGGGTGGCGTACCGGTTGAAAACTGAAGCGGATGTCGCCTATCTGCACCGCATGCATGCCACAGAGCGCATAGGCGGGCGCATCCAGCAGCGCGTGTATGTTCACCGGGGTTTCGGGTGCAATCAGGCAAATGGGTTCGCGCGGGTTAAATTGCAGCGCATACTGCATGGGCAGCAAGTCGCTCATGTGGTCGTAGTGTAGATGGCTTAGAATAATGGCGTCGAGCTGCGCGAGGGCGGCATGACTCTGCAATTCGGCCAGCACGCCCGTGCCGCATTCAATCAGCACGCGCGCCGACGCGCTTTCGAGCAGGTATCCCGAGCATGCACCGCCCGGCGCTGGGTAGGGACCGTAATTGCCCAATATGCTCAGTTTCATTTAAATCACCTCATGCTTAATCTTTTGTCAATTGCCGAATTCAAACAGTGTCACCTGGCTGGATTCGGGCATGCCGTTCAGACAGCCGGCCATGCGCAGGGCCTCAACAGTGCTCTTTGCAACTTTGCGGCGCACCATATCATCCTGAGATATGAATGGGCCGGCTGCGCGCGCGGCTACCAATGCTTCAGCAGCAGATTTGCCGATACCTGGCAACGCATTGATCGGCGGCAAAATGCGGCCGTCGTCCGGATCGATTAGGTAGTCGGCCGCCGCGCACTTGTAGATATCGATGGGCTTGAGATGCACGCCGCGCAGATTCATTTCAATCAGCATTTCCAGCACGGTATTTTCATCTTCTTTCGTAGCCGTCAGCTCACTCTTATCCAGCGCTTTAATGGCGTCGATCATGCCGCGCAGCTCGTCGATATTCTCTGTGGTCATGCGCGAAGCGTCAAAGCTTTCCGCATTTCGGGAAAGGTAGCAGCAATAGTAGGCTGTGGGATAGAATATCTTGAAGTAAGCGATGCGCAGCGCCATCGTGACGTAAGCTACGGCATGCGCACGCGGGAACATATATTTGATTTTCTTACAACTGTCGATATACCATGCTGGCGCGTCTACCGCCTGAATGGCCTCCTCCATTTCCGGCTTCAGGCCCTTGCCCTTTCGCACCGATTCCATTGTCTTGAAGGCGATTTCGCTGTCTACGCCCAAAGCAATCAGCGCATTCATGATGTCGTCGCGCGTGCAGATGCATTCTTTCAGTGGAACGCCCGCCTTGACCAGATCCGCAGCGTTGCCCAGCCACACGTCCGTACCGAGGGACAGGCC
>CAKUDW010000125.1 GCA_934645275.1 uncultured Clostridia bacterium | reverse complement strand
GGTCAGCACCGCGCCGATGGGCAGGCAGGCCTGCGCCGCGCGCTTGCCCACGAAGAAATCCCACACGTCTCCGCCGTTTGCTACGCCGTAGCCGATGGCCTTGGCAGAATCGATCGTGCTGCCGCCACCCACGGCCAAAATGAAATCCACACCCTCGCGGCGGCACAGCTCTATGCCCTCGTATACCAGCGAAAGCCGCGGATTCGGGGTCACGCCGCCCAACTCGATATGCGCGATGTTTTCGCCGTCCAGCGCCGCTTTTACGCGATCGATCAGCCCGGAGCGCAGCGCGCTCTGACCGCCAAAGTGAATCAGCACCTTTTGCGCGCCCTGCGCCTTGACCAGCCGCCCCGCTTCCCGTTCGGTATCCCTGCCAAAGACCACCCTCGTGGGCGTATAGAATTCAAAATTGGCGTACATTGCATCTGCCACCTTTCTATATTAAAGAATCAAGTACTTTGTACCTTCTATAATATACAATACACTGAATTCACAGATTGTCAACGCAGGGTGCGAAAAATAAACAGAATCTGCGCTTGACAGGTCTATGCGGCGCGCGTATAATTCTCACTAACAAATATTAGTTAGGGCTGATTTTATGAAGCGAACAGACACCAAGCAGCGCATTATGGAGGAAGCGTTGCGCCTGTTTTCCGAACACGGCTACGACGCCGTGAGTGTAGAACAGATCGCGCAGGCGGTGGGCATCAAGGCGCCGTCGCTCTACAATCACTATAAGAGCAAGCGCGCAATATTCGATGGAATTGTTGCAGAATCGTCGCGGCGCTATGCCGAATTTGTCGCGCAGCGCTTCGTGCATCTGGAACATGGCCAGGACGATCTGGCGGCCTTTCGCGACATCAGCGAGGACACGCTGGCAGCGCGCGTGCGGGACATATTCCTCTATCCGCTGCACGACGAGACCGTCAGCCGTTTCCGCCGGATGATGACGCTGGAGCAGTTCCGCAGTCCGGAGCTGGCGGCGCTGTACACCGAGCGCTATGTCGAGCGGCTGGTGACCTATCATTCCGCCCTGTTTCGCCAGCTGATTCGCATAGGGCAGTTGAAGCCGGAGGATCCGGATACGCTGGCGCTGACTTATATTTCGCCGATGATCGCGTTGACCGGCGTGTGCGATCGCCAGCCGGAAAGGGAAGCGGAATGCCTACAGCGGCTGGACGCGCATGTGCGGCTGTTTTACCGCAATTTCACCCTGCCCTGTACGTAAAAACCATGAAAGACGAAGAGAGATGAATTCACCCATGAAAAAAACTGGCGCTCAGCTGTTGGGGCTGCTGGGCATGGCGAGCCTGCTTTCCTACACCGCCGCCGTGGTGTTCGCACCGCTGGCCTATCCCAATTACAACTGGATGGCGCAGGCGGTGAGCGACCTTTCGGCAGACAGTGCGCCATCTAGGCAGTTGTGGAGCCAGCTGGCCGCGCTGTACATGCCCTGCGGCGTGGTGTGCTGCACGCTGTGCGCGCTAGAGGTACGGTGTCATTTCAACCGGACGCTGCGACTAGGCGTATATCTGTTCGCAGCAATGAACTGGATCTCGGCCGTGGGCTACGCCATGTTCCCGCTCTCTGGCGCGGGGTTGCCGGATGGCTTTCAAAATATGATGCATCTGGTCGTAACCGCAGCGGTGGTGCTGCTGTCGATTGCATCGCTGGCACTGATTATTGCGGGCGGTCTGCGCGAACGCGCCTGCCGGTCGTTGGCGATATGGGCGGCGACAATGCTTGCGTTGATGTTGCTGGGTGCGATTGGAACCGGTGCGCTGCCCGCAGCGTATTTCGGCATTCCGGAGCGCTTCAGCGTGTTTGCGGCAACGATCTTCAACGCCGTGCTGGGCGTATACCTGTTTCGCGGATTTGAGGCGCGCCGGTGAAGCGGTCGGAATTTGCCGCCTACAATGGCGTATGCTTTTTCGGCGGGCTGGTGTTTTTCGCGCCGGTGGCGCTGCTGGTGCGCACCCGCGCCGGTATAAACGAGGCGCAGTTTTTTCTGCTGCAGGCGCTGCTCTCCGGCGTGATTGCTTCGGGAGAAATCCCGGCGGGCTGGTTCACCGATAAAATCGGCTATGCCGCGTCGCTGAAGTTATCGCAGGGATTGATGCTGCTGGCGCGGCTGGCGTTGCTGGGCGCGTTTCTCTGCCGTTCGACAATGCTGTTCGTGCTGGAAGCGCTGGTAGAAGGCGCCGCCGTATGCTTTTCATCGGGCACGGGCAGCGCGTATCTCTACGCCGTCTGTGGCGAGAAAAACTACCTCGCGTGCTCCGCGCGCGCAGCGAATTTCAGCACGGCAGGCTTCATCGTCAGCACTGCGGCCTATGCCGGAATCTATAAACTGTCGGGACTTACAGGACTGATTATCTGCACGGCGCTGACGGCGCTGCTGGGACTGATGTGTGCGCTTTATCTGCCCCGCGAGGACAAACGCATCGTTGTGCGGCAAAATGCGCGCGCACAGCTGAGGCTGCTGTTTTCAAGCGGGCGCGCGCTGCTGCTGACCGCCATGCTGGCGCTGCTCGGTGTGGCGTGGATACTGGTAAACTTCTTCTATGCGGAAAAGCTGGAGGCGTGCGGCATTGCGCTCGAATGGATGTCTGCCATCATCATCGTCTATTCTGCGGTCCAGCTGCTGGCCGAGCCGCTGGTCAGGCGACTGAAGCGATGCGGCAGGATGAAGATTCCCGCGCTGCTGTGCGCACTGAGCGGCACGGCGCTAATTGCGTTCGGTTTGCTGAATGGCGCGGCTGCGGTACTGCCGTTGATGGCGCTGCTGCCGCTGCTGTTGGAACTGCCGGGGCTATATCTGGAGGAAGAACAAAACCTGCTGGTAGACCGGCTGGACATGGGCGGTAACCGCGCGGCGGCGCTGTCCATGATGAATGTGGGCGTATCGCTGGCGGAAATCGTATCGCTGTTTGCATCTTCGGCGATTGCGGCGTTCGGTGCGGGGCGCTGCTTCGCGCTGTGCGGCGCGCTGTTGGCGGCATGCGCGTTCCCCTATTACAAAATGATGAATTAAAGAATTGGAGGATACAGGCTTATGTACATATTTAAGAGAATTGCGGCGCTGTTGTTGGCGCTCTGCATGGTGCTGACCGCGCTGCCCGCACTTGGCGAAAGCGACGCGGCGGCGCTGAGCTGCGGCGACGCTGTGGATCTGCTGCTGGCGGCTGCGGATGATTACAACCCCGACGCGAGCGCAGACACGCTCCTAGCAGACTTCCCGGGCGGCGCGCCGGATACCGCCGCGCCGGTCACCCGTGCGCAGGCGCTGATTCTGCTCGACCGCGCCTTCGGCGGCCTGCCCGCTCCCGTGGGCGACGCCGCACGCATGATCGACGACGCCACGTCGTTTTCGGATATTCCCGACTGGGCGGCAAAGGCGCTTTCGCCAGTGCTGACCTCGGGTATTTTGACCGGAAACGAGGACGGGCCTGCTCAGGCCCGACGAAGCAATTGCCGCTGAAGAGCTCAACCAGCTGATTTATCGTGCCTACGCGCTGTTGGGCGGCAACCTGAAGGATGATTTCTATGCGACCGTCAATCACGACTGGCTGACTACATCCACCCTTCCGGCGGGACTTTCCATCAATGGACCGTTTTATGGGCTGAGCCTGACGGTCAACGAACAGGTAGCCGCTCTGATTCAGGACATTGCTGCCGACGAACCCGCCCCCGGCACGCCCGAAGCAAAAATCAAGGCGCTCTATGATTGCGTAACGGACAGGGAAGGCCGCAATGGGACGGGCATCGCGCCGCTTCAACCTTATCTGGACGCCATTGACAGCGCTTCGACACTCGACGAGCTGCTGGCGGCAGACGCACAGATGCTGCGCGAGTTGGGTCTGGCAACGCTGCTGGGCTTTGGCGTGACCGCCGATCTCACCGATTCCACGAAGCATATCGTGTCATTTTCGGCAGTATCGCCCACGCTGGATAAGAATTTCTACCTGAACGGCACAGACGCGCAGAATACGGCCTATCTGAATTATATTGCCACGTTGTTCACGCTCTCCGGCATGGACGAAGCGGCGGCACGTTCGGGCGCGGAAACCGTCCATGCCGCCGAGCAGGCCATCGCGCAGCAGATGCTCGAGCCGCAGGATTACGGCAATGTGGATAAAATCCATAATCTGTTCACGCTGGATGAGCTTCAGGCCATCTTCCCGAACGCGGATCTCCAGGCGGTATACGCGGCCTACGGTCTACAGCCTGCTGACAAGATCATGGTGACGGACGTGGGCGCGATGCGCGCGGCAGCGGCCCTCTTCAACGATGAACATTTGGACACGCTAAAGGTAATTGCGCGCTGGGCGCTGCTTTACAGCATGGGCGCATGCCTCAATTCAGAATTCCTGGATGCGGCCTACGACTTCACGCTGGCCTACTACGGCGTAGACGCGCGGCAGGATGACGACGCCATCGCCGCGCAGCAAGTGCAAAGCCTGCTGGCGGATTATCTGGGGCGCGCCTATGCGGAGGCGTATTTTTCGCCCGAGGCCAAGGCGGATGTGGAAGAGATGATCCGCGAGTTTATTGATATCTATCGCAAACGCATTCAGGCGCAGGATTGGATGAGCGTTGAAACCCGCGCCCGCGCCGCACGCAAGCTGGACTGCATGCGCATCAAGGTCGGCTATCCCGACAAGTGGGACAGCTATCTGGACAATGCCGAAATCAAATCGCCTGCCGAAGGCGGCTCTTTCTTCTCTAATGTAGCACAGATCAGCCGCGCAGCGCTGGCGCACAACATTTCGCAGCAATTGGAGGAAGTGGACAAGTCGGAATGGGCGATGTACGCCTTCACCGTAAACGCCTGCTATGATTCGAGCGCGAACGACATTACCTTCCCCGCCGCCATATTGCAAGCCCCGCTCTATGACGTCAATGCAAGCCGTGAAGAAAACCTGGGCGGCATCGGCTACATCATTGCCCATGAAATCACCCATGCCTTCGATAACAACGGCGCAAAGTTCGATGAAAACGGCAACGCCGCCGACTGGTGGACAGCGCAGGACTACGCCGCGTTCAGCGAAAAATGCCAGGCAGTGGCCGAATGGTACGATGGACAGGAAGTTTACCCAGGCGTCGTTTGCAGCGGCGAATTGACCGTATCTGAAAACGTGGCGGATTTGGGCAGCGCGCGCTGCGTGGTAGCAGCCGCTCAGCGATTGGACGCGCCCGATTACGATGTGTTGTTCCGCGCCATTGCGAACACCTGGGCTTCCACCACTTCGCGGCAGATGCGCCAGTACCTGGCGACCATGGATGTACATGCGCCGGACAAGCTGCGTTGCAACCGCGTGCTGCAGACGCTGCCGGAATTCTACGACACCTATGACATCCAGATCGGCGACGGCATGTGGACGGAACCCGACAGCCGCGTGTCTGTCTGGTAACTGAAAGGAAACCGCGCGAATGAATTATCCCATTGAAGTCATGCTCGATTACCGCTTGTACGCGCTGCTTGTGCTGGCCATTTTCTACGGCATCTATTTTATTAAGATGCTGGCGCAGAAAAGGCGCGGCATTCAGACCCGCCAAATCGGGCGCAGGAAGGAAAAGCAGCTTCATGCGGTGGAAATGCTGATGTCCATAGCAACGCTGGGCGTTGTGATTGCGCAGTTGACGTCCATACTGCTGAAATGGAACTGCATGCCTGCGGGCGCGCGCTTTACCGGCCTGTGCATCGCGTTGCTGGGCGATATGCTGTTTCTGGCCTCCGTGCTGTGCATGCGCGACAGTTGGCGCGCCGGCATTCCAGAGCGGGGCAAGACGCAGCTGGTCACCGGCGGCATCTACGCTTTCAGCCGCAATCCGGCGTTTCTGGGCTTCGATTTTCAGTATATCGGCCTGCTGCTGATGTTCTTCAATCCGCTCACGGCGCTTCTGACCGCGTTCGCCGTCATCATGCTGCACCTGCAGATATTGCAGGAGGAAAAATACATGGCGGCGACCTTCGGCGAGGCGTATCTGCGCTATAAGCGGCGCGTGCTGCGCTATCTCGGCAGACGAAAGGATGAAAAAAATGATTAAGACCATCGGCATCGTCAGCCTTTCAAGGGGCATACTCGGCGAGGATTTCATGCGCCACGAGTTGGAAATCGGCGAGGCGCGGCTCAAGGCCTATGGTTTGAATGTGAAATACATGCCCAACGC
>CAKUDW010000124.1 GCA_934645275.1 uncultured Clostridia bacterium | reverse complement strand
TCGGTGGTCTGCGCCACATCCATGGTGGCAATATCGTAGAGCGCCGCCACGCGGAGCAGTCCGTCCTCGACGGTCTCAGCAAACGCCGCGCCGGCAGAGACAACCAGCATCGCCGCAATCAGAATCATCGCCGCAATTTTTTTCATTGGATAACACCTCCGTGCGTTTTCTATGTCTCAATTATATACGGAAGGATATGCCATTTACAGTGCATATCCTGCGGTAATTATTGCAAAAACTGCTCTAGCGCACACGCGCTGTTGCGAAAGGGCAGCTGCATTCTTTTTAGCGCGTTCACGGCATAGAATCGGCGCAGGAAGGGGTGTGAGCAAATTGGCATTGACCAGGACATTGGATCCGCTGGGCGAAATTCTGTTTCAGGGGCTGACAATCAACGAATTTTCCGCCAATTACGACTACCAGGCCGCCCGCAGCGCGGGCATCGGCGCGGCGATACTGCGCGCTACGGCGGGCGCAGACTACACCGACGCACGCTTTCAGATTGCGGCAACGCGCGCGCGTGAAGCCGGGCTGCGGCTCGGGTTTTACCACTATCTCACCGCAACGGATGAGGACGAGGCCCGCGCGCAGGCACGCTTTTTCACGCGTACGATTTCGGCTTACGAATACGCGCTGCGCCCGGCGATGCTCTTTGACGCGCTGGACGGTCTGAGCTTCGATAGCGCAAACCGCATCGCGGAGGCGTTTCTTGCCGAAGTACAGTCGGCCACGGGCATCGCGCCCGCGATTTACACCGATTATGAGAGCGCCAGCCTGCTCTGGAACCGGACGCTGGCGGAAAAATACCCGCTGTGGGTGATCGATGAGGACGGCTCAGATAACCCGCGTGCAGGCAGCGGGCCGTGGAAGGGCTGGGTCGGCTGGCAGTATCGCAAGTCGCTTGATCCCGGTTGCCGTCAGGGCGGCACGCCGCTGAGCCGCTTCACCTCGGGCATGCTGGCCCGTCAGGTGGTTCCGCCGGACGTGCCTGCCGATCCAGGACAGAAAAAGCTGATCTGCATCACCGTCGCGCCCGGCGACACCCTCAGCGGCCTTGCGCGACTGTTCGGGACCACGGTAGACGAAATCGTAAAGCTCAATCAGATTGCCAACCGCAACCGCATCTATCCCGGCCAGCGCCTGTTCCTGCACGTGGACGCGGACGTGCCCTACGCCTGCTGTGATCTATATACCGTGAAAAAGGGCGACACGCTCTCCGGCATTGCCAGCCGCTTTTCCCTGAACTGGCGGCGCATCGCCTCAATCAACGAAATTTCCAACCCGAACCTGATCAGGCCGGGCCAGGTTATTAAGCTGGGCGTCTGCGACGATTGAGCGGCACGAAAAATTCACTTGCAATTTGAGCGCAGTTTGCTATAATAAGAAGGAATGATGACGGAGAAAGCCGTTTCCCAATTCCGCACAGCAGAGAGCGCGCCCGTTTGGCTGGAAGGCGCACGGCGGTGGCAGGCGGCCCCGGCCTCCCGAATTCCGCGAAAGAAGCTTTCCGATAATCGTAGAAGTGTGAAGGCGTAATTTCGCCGGGCGCTCCCGTTACAGGGCGCAAGAGCAACAAGCAAGGTGGTACCGCGAAGCATGGCCCTTCGCCCCTGCAACAGGGGGCGAAGGTTTTTTGTTTTCCCGTCCATCTCAGATTAAGGAGGATACACATGAAGGTCAGGAATCTTGTCTCCAAGCGCTACAAGGAAACCCCCGCGGACTGCCAGATTGCCAGCCAGGCGCTGATGATGCGCGGCGGCTATATCAAGCCCGTCGGCAACGGCATTTTCACGCTCGCACCCATTACCAAGCGCATCACTTCGAAAATCGAAAAGATCATGCGCGAGGAAATGGACCGCATCGGCGGTCAGGAGGTGCTGTTCCCGGTCGCCATGCCCGCCACGCTCTGGCGTGAATCCGGCCGCTTTGAATCCGTCGGCAGCGAGCTGTTGCGCTTCCGCGACCGTTCGGGACAGGACATGGTGCTGGGCATGACCCACGAGGAAGCGTCCGTGCATTTCGTGCGCGATTTGATGGATTCCTACACTCAGTATCCCTTCATGATTTATCAATTGCAGACCAAGTTCCGCGATGAACCCCGCTGCCGCGGCGGCTTGATTCGCGTGCGCGAGTTCACCATGAAGGACGCCTATTCCTTCCATACCTCTCAGGAGGATCTGGAACGCTATTATAAAATCTGCTACGACGCCTACAACCGCATCTACAAGCGTGCAGGTGTGCCCGAGGTTGTGGCGGTTGCGTCCGACAGCGGCATGATGGGCGGCAAGGTCAGCCATGAATACATGCTGCTCACGCCCGTTGGCGAGGACACCATCGTGCTTTGCCGCGAATGCGACTATCGCGCGAACATGGAAGCCGCGCCCTGCATTGCTCACGGCGATCCCGGCGAAGTGGCCGACCTGCAGAAGGTACCTACGCCGGAAGTTAAGACCATTGACGACCTGTGCGCCTTTTTGAAGATCGCGCCCACTGCCACCGCCAAAGCCGTGGTCTATCAGCGCAACGCGGACGACAGCTACGTCGTGGCTTTCCTGCGCGGTGATCTGGACATCAACGAAACCAAGCTGCGCAATTACCTGAAGGCCGAAATCCATCCGGCCGAGATTACCGAAGATAGCGGCCTGACGCCCGGCTTCATCGGGCCCATGGGCCTGCCTGAGGGCGTGACGGTGGTCTACGATGCTTCGCTGAAGGGCATGAACTGGGTCGCCACTGGTGCAAACGAAACGGACATGCACTACGTTGGCTTCAACATTGCCCGCGAAATGGGCGATGTGGAATACGTGGACGTGGCCAAAGCCTACGACGGCGGCGTGTGCCCCTGCTGCGGCAAAAAGAGCGTCTATACCAGCCGCGGCATCGAGGTCGGCAACATCTTCCAGCTCGGCACCAAGTACACCGAAACCATGAACATGACTTATGTCGATGCGGATGGCTCGCTGAAACATCCGATCATGGGCTGCTACGGCATTGGCGTTGGACGTCTGGCTGCTTCCGTGTGCGAAGCGCATCACGATGATTACGGCCCCATCTGGCCAATCTCCATCGCGCCCTGGCATGTACAGCTCTGCTCGCTGCGCGCGGACAACGAAGAAGTGGCCGCCGTCAGTCAGAAACTCTACGACGAGCTGAGCGCCAAGGGCGTTGAAGTGCTCTGGGACGACCGTAGCGTCAGCGCCGGCGTGATGTTCTCAGACGCCGATCTGTTCGGCGTACCCGTGCGCGTGGTGGTCAGCCCGAAGGGTCTGAAAAACGGCACCATCGAAGTTGCCACTCGCGACAAGAGCATGCAGGAAAAGCTCGCGCCCGAAGCCGCTGCGGACTTTATCTATAACTATGTGGTGGATGAACTGAAAAAGCTGGATTGCCGGCTGTAACGCCACAGAGCTTCAAGCGCGATACCAGCCCGGGAACATCCCCCTGAATGTTGGCCTAGCGCCATCCAAGCTCCGCAAACGGAGCTTGGATGCGTTACATGGTTCTTCAAAGCTTCCTGCTTTGTCAATACCTGTTTTCTCAAATAGAAACGGAGTGTCCAATTTGCTGGACACTCCATTTTTTTAGGGACATGCATCAACTGAGCCCGCGTTTTACGGTTCGGCGGTTCTGGCAAAGAAACGCCGACAGTTCTTATGACTTTCTGCCGCCGTGCTTCAACCCATATTGTTCAAATTCAACGCGAGAACCGTTAAATACATTCATATCAATGAAGCGCTCCTCGCCGCTATACCCTGAAAGTTGCATGCGATCGGTGTACTGCCAGAACGTCCAGTTGCGTTTTCCAATTCGCGGGCGCGTAAACACGTTTCGAATCCAGATATCATAGCCATCAAAATCTGAAAGATAGCGTGCGTAGGCACTCTGCGTGGTATACAAGAGCGGCTTCACGCCATAGTGCTTCTCCAACCGTACCAGCATTTCACTCAATTCTTCCTGTACCTGTTCAGCCGGAAGCGGATTTCGCTTGAACGTACCGTACAGTTCCACATCTACCACGGGTGGCAGCATGCCGTTCCATTCGGATACATGTGCGATAAAATTGTCGGCTTGCATATTGCCGGAACTTTCAAAGCTAAAAAAGTGATATGCCCCGGTGCGCAGCGGCGTTTCAGTCGCGCTCCGCTGATTCTGCGTAAAACATGGATCAACAAAGCTACTGCCCTCCGTGGCTTTAATGTAAGCAAAATCAATCCCCTGCCCGGCCAGTATACTCCAGTCAATATCGCCCTGATAGGCCGAAACATCTACGCCGCGGACGGGGTATTCGGCCACAGACGGACGATTCAACTGCACAATGCCTGTGCGCAGGAGTGCATATGCCCCTACACACAACAACAGTGCAACAATCGTAACGCCCAGCCACTTAAGCTTTGCTTTCATCACGTCCATGCCTCCATTCAATTATAGCAAGGACGCGATGGGCCAAGCTCATTGCGTCCTTACAAAACTATTGTATTTGAAGACAGGCACTTTGTCAATCCACGGCACTTGCCCTATTTTACCTTCTTCTGGCTACGGATGAAGTCCACATACACTGCGCCGAGAATAACGCCACCCTTGATGATGTACTGCCAGTCGGAATTAACGCCCATCAGGTTCAGACCGTTATTCAATATGCCGATAATCAGCGCGCCGATCAGCGTGCCGCCCAGCTTACCGGAGCCGCCCGCCATGGATGTACCGCCGATGATAACGGCCGCGATGGCGTCATTCTCAGCGCCGTCGCCCGACGTACAGGTGCCGGAATAGAGGCGGGAAGCGATGGTGATGCCCGCCAGACCGGCCAGCAGACCCGAAATGGTATGTACGATAAACTTGACTTTGATGGTGTTGATGCCGGAAAATCTGGCAGCGGTGGCGTTGCCGCCCACGGCGTAGATGTGGCGGCCGATACGCGTGCGGTTCAGGAACAGCACGCACAGCACGAACACAATCAGCATGGTGATAACCGGCGTGGGAATGCCTGCGACATACCCTGCGCCCAGGAATTTCCAGGCATCGGTCATGCAGCGAATCGGCTTGCCCTGGGAAAACACATAGGCGATGCCCTTGGCAATATTCTGGGAAGCCAACGTCACAATGAAGGGCGGAATGGTCGTCTTGGCAATCAGGATACCGTTGAACATGCCGAACACCGCACCGGACGCCAGGCCAATGAGTATGCCGACAATTTCAGGCATGCCGCCCCATACCACTGCGCCCGCGCCCAGGCAGCCAGACATGGCGATAATCGAGCCGACCGACAGATCGATACCGCCCAACAAGATGCACATGGTCATGCCGCATGCCAGCATCACATTGGGCGCGGACTGGCGCAGCACGTTAAAAATGTTCTTCACTGTGGGGAAAGTGGTACGGGTTCTAGGCCAGACGCACAGGAAGGCGATCATGATTAACAGGGCAATCAAAATGCCCAGATTTTCCTTAAAATAACGCTTTACGGCTTTCATTTGATGTTTCCTCCTGCATTTTCAAGGGTAGCGAGCTTCATGATGGCTTCCTGGCTCAGGCCTTCATCGTAGCTGATGCAGCCGGTCAATCTGCCCTCGTACATCACGTAAACGCGGTCGCTCATATTGATAATCTCGGGAAGCTCCGAAGAAATCATAATAATGGAAACGCCGTGTTTTGTCAGCTCATTCATGATTTCATAGATTTCCGCCTTCGCGCCCACGTCCACGCCGCGGGTGGGCTCGTCCAAAATCAGAATGTGCGGATTGGTAGCCAACCAGCGCCCAATCATGACCTTCTGCTGGTTGCCGCCGGACAGATTGCTGACCGCCTGCTCCTGACTGGGCGTTTTGGTATGCATTTTATCAATGAAATCCTGCGCGATGGCCGCTTCTTTCTTGGAATTGACGCGCAGTTTGCTGATAAACTGCTCCAGTACCTCGATGGTGGAATTGAACCGCACGCTCTGCAAATGATACAATCCCTCCACCTTGCGGTTTTCGGGAATCATGGCGATGCCATGCTTCATGGCCTCCACTGGATCCTTGATCTTTACAAGCTGGCCATCCAGATAGATTTCGCCAGTAGAGCCGGGCGTCAGGCCGAACAGGCAGTGCATCGTCTCAGAACGACCCGCGCCGACCAGCCCTGCAAAGCCGACGATCTCGCCCTTATGCAGCTCGAAGGATACGTCTCTCACGCGCTGATGCTTCTTTTTGTTATCGTTGATATTGACGCACTTAAGTAC
>CAKUDW010000123.1 GCA_934645275.1 uncultured Clostridia bacterium | reverse complement strand
ACATGACGCTTTCGAAGTATATTATCGTTCAGCGCATGGACGCTGCCTGCGATTTGTTGAAGAACACGGATAGTCGGATTGCGGAAGTCAGTGAAATGGTGGGATACCAGAATTCGAACTATTTCAGCAAGCTGTTCAAGCGCGAGAAGGGCATGACGCCCAAAGAATATCGCCAGCTGTATCGCGGAGCATTGGAAGAATAGGCAGCGCTGATCCCGGCGTGAACCCTTTGGGTAAGCATGAATGGGATTATAGATTATATATAATGGACGAGAACAAAAAGCACAGGAGGAAACGGCATGAAGAAAATAATTAACCGCCCCGAACACTTCGTAGATGAAACCATGGAGGGCATCATCGCCGCTTATGGCGATAAGGTCAGACTGCTCAATGGGGATAAGCGCATACTGCTTAGCAACTATCCCGCGAGGGAAGACAAGGTCGGCATTGTTACCGCCGGCGGCAGCGGACATTTGCCGGTATTTCTAGGCTATGTCGGCAGCGGGATGCTGGACGGCTGCGCGGTTGGCAATGTGTTCGCTTCGCCCTCGGCTCAGAAAATGGCCGATATGATTCGCGCCTGCGATCGTGGCCGCGGCGTGCTCTGCCTGTACGGTAACTACGGCGGCGATAAAATGAACTTTGAGATGGCCTGCGAAACCGTGGATTTGGAGGATGACATCGTAACCAAGACCGTGCTCGTGAGGGACGATGTGGCTTCATCGCCTAAAGAAGCGGCTCAGAAGCGTCGCGGCGTGGCCGGCATGGTGTACGCATTTAAGGCAGCCGGTGCGGCTGCCGATCAGGGTATGGATCTCGACGGCGTAGCCGCCGTTGCGCAGAAGGCGCTGAATAATATCCGCACGATGGGTGTAGCGCTCTCTCCGTGCATCGTGCCCGAGGTCGGCAAGCCCACCTTCTCCATCGCCGAGGATGAAATTGAAATCGGCATGGGCATTCATGGCGAGCCTGGCATTGAGGTGCGCAAGATGATGACGGCGGACGATGTGGCTGATCTTGTGCTGGATAAAATCCTTGCCGATATGCCGGTCGAGCGTGGAAGCCGCGTTTCCGTGATGGTGAATGGGCTCGGCGCTACGCCCCGCGAGGAGCTGCTAATCGTGTATCGCCGCGTTGCCGAACGCCTAACTGAAAGGGGCGTTCAGCCCATTTTGCCGCACGTTGGTGAATATGCCACTTCCATGGAAATGGCGGGTCTGTCCGTGACGGTCTTTAAGCTTGACGACGAGCTTGAAGCACTGCTGCGTGCGCCGGCAAATACGCCGTTCTATACGAATGCCAACATTATATGACAGACATTGAGGAGCTTTTAACATGAACGCAAGTGATTTGAGAACGGCGATGGCTGCAATCGCCGCAAAAATGAAGCAGGAACGCCAGTACCTGATTGAGCTGGATCAGCGCAACGGCGACGGCGACCTGGGTATTTCCATGGACGAGGGCTTTAATGCCGCAAGCCGCGTAATGAATGAAAGCGCGGAGACGGATCTTGGCAAGCTGCTGATCTGTGCCAGTAAGGCCTTTAACGAGGCCGCACCGTCCTCTCTGGGTACGATCATGTCGCTGCAGATGATGGGCATGGCACGTACGCTGAAGGGGCATGCGTCCGCGGACGCGGCGCTGCTCGGCGAGGCGCTGAAGGCCGGCGTTGAAAAGGTCATGGACAAGGCTGGCTCTAAGCCCGGCGAGAAGACGATTCTGGATGCGCTGGTTCCTGCCGTAGACGCTATTTGTACGCATGCAGGCGAAGGCTTTGACGCTGCGCTGAAGGCTGCCGCGGATGCCGCGGCGAAGGGCTCTGACAGCACTGCGAATATGCCCGCCGTGCATGGCCGTGCCGCGTACTATGGCGATAAGGCCATCGGCCTCATTGATGGCGGAAGCATTGTTGGACGCATGATCTTTGAAGTGCTTGCCCAGAGTCGCGCTTGACGGCCGGATTCGCAGCAGTGGTTTCAAAAATTTCCTGAAAGATTGAAGAACCGAACATGTTTCGCAAAGGCGTGAGACATGTCCGGTTCTTTAAAATAGAGAAAAAACAGAGTTTTGCGGGTCGGCGGCTCTTAAAAGAGACGCCGACAATTCTCAGAAGACAGGAATTAGCAAAGACGGAGCTTACATGGTTGTTTCTAGGCCATCGTTCTATCAATCATGCCGCATCAGGTAAGGCTTCAGTAATGCTCACGTCGCTCTGGCAGTCCACAGAAACTGCGCAGGCAGGATCGCCAACCACTGCATTTGTATGCTCGCCGCCGCCTGCGATGCAGCCGGAAACGGCGCATTCACGGATTTCAAAGGAAGACATTACATCGCTTCCCTCCATCATTTCCTTGCCGCCGCCAATCAGGCCGCCGACAGCCGTTGTCGTGTCCGAAACGGTGATCGCAATCTGTTCCACGGCGCAGCCGGAAATTTGAGCCGGGGTGGCATCATAAGTACCGCCAAAGCCCACAAGACCACCGACCAGACGATTCCCTTTGCCGGATACGGCGATGGAAGTACCGCTCGCCTTGCAGCCAGTAATCTCAGCCGCGCCCCAGGGCGCACCGCAGACCGCACCAATGCCCCATATGGCATTTCCTTCGGCAATAATACTTCCGTCAATCGCTTCACAATTTATAATCGAGCTCATCGTCGTGCCGCCTGCAATGAGGCCTGCACACGCGCCGCCGTCGCCGACGACTGTAATATCGGCAGTAGCTGTGCAATTGAAAATCAAATCAAATGCCGTTCCGACAATGCCGCCAATTCCCTGCGAACCGCTCAGGCTGTTTTCGCCCTTCAGAGCAATATCAGAAACTTTGCAGTTCATGAACTGAAGCCCAACTGCGCCGCCGACAAGATAAAAACCGGAGATATTGATGTTTTCGAGTGTGAAATTGCCGATGTAGGCTTCTGCGTTTTCCGTTCCGGACGCGCAGCCAAACAGCCCTGTGCCCATGGGGGACGAAGCGGAAATCGTTAGATTTGAAATGGTATGGCCTGCGCCGTCGAAAGTACCCGTGAAGGCATAATCGGGATGGGGGACTTCCGCGTCCTCCGGCGCGTCGGACAGGGGCTGGAACGCACCGATGGGCTCCCAGTTTTCATAATTGGATAAGTCAATATCGGCGATGAGCGTATAGTGACCGGCCAGGTTTTCCCGAACAAGCTGTAATTGCTCTGCTGAAGCAATTTGCCAGGGATCTTCCCTTGTGCCGCTTCCGCCTGCGAAGCCGCTGTCAGCGACGGCAGTTACAGTCAGCAGCATTATGGCCGCTAGGATCATACAAAACAGTTTTTTCACAGATAACATCCTCCTCGTCTATGTGATGCTATCAGTGTATCATCTCGGTTAGAGATGTGTAACCCTAAAAACGGGCGGCATATGCCTGAAAACGGGCAAAATGTCTGTCAGCTGCGCAGCCTGTATTCCCCAGGCAGAAGGCCGAATCGCTTTCTGAAATCGGCAGAGAACTGACTCGGCTTCGTATATCCGACGCGTTCAGCAATCTCCTGAATGGAGATTCCGTCATGCGTCAGGAGTTCAGCGCCCTTTTGAAGGCGCGAAGCGATTACATAGGCGTGAAGCGACGTCCCGTAAACCTGCCGAAAACTCCGCGTGAGTTTCGAAACGCTCATGCAATATGCCCGCGCCAGGGTGGCAATGTCCGGTATAATCGCCGGATTCTCTTCTATGCTCTTTCCAATCGCGCGGATCGCCGTCAAATCTTCCTGATGTATCTGACGTTTTTTGACCGGTTCACACAACCCGGCCTGCAGGCAGAGCGACAGGCTTTCCAGCAGATGTGCCTCCAGCCGCATCATCTCAAACCCGCTGTGTATTAATTCAAGCGGGCCGATGTCATGGAGGCTTTTTTGAATTGCTGCTGAAATGGCAAAACGTTTTCCGCTTAAATGGTCAATTATCTTATCTGGATCAGGCATATAGCTGCCGACTAGCCCTACAAACCGGTCGACCGGTATTGAAACGGACAGAAAAGAAAATGGGGAATTGCCCTGATAGCACATCCTTTCTGAAGAACCGTTTGAAAAGCAGAAGCAGGCTTCATTCTGCTCCAACAGCATCGGGCCACGCTCTGTGAACCATTCTACGCCTTCCCCGCAGCAAAAAAGGAGACGCATGTCTTTTGCAACAGCTCCTTCAACGAAGGTTTCCCTGTTAAACTCCATATTCCACGATGAGAGAGAAAACGTATTTGTATCAAGGCGCGTAATGCGTCCCTTTCCGGATTCCTCCGGAAAATCAAGGGCTAGCGCAGGCGTCTTCTGGATTTTCTGATACAATATCAACAGTTCCTGACACATCGTTCTGATACCTTCTTCAGATAGCAATCACAGCGTTTTGCCCCGTTGCCGGGCGTTTCCGTCCGCCTACATTTCGAAGCGGGTGAATTTGTTTTCATATTATCACATAAAACAAGTAGGCGCAAGAACGGTAGATGAACGCTGCATAGCCCCGTTGTAGCATTTCAACCATGCGCTCTGCAGGCGCAGGTTGCGCAAGCGCTCCAGCGGGGCGATGACGGCGCAGAGGCCGATGGATGCGTCGCTTTGGTACCGCATGATGCACGCAAAAAAGAACGGCGTGACAGAGAAAACAAGCGGCCTTTTACGAGGCCTGCCTGTCGTGAGTTCTGATTTATTACCAATAACGTTATTTTGTGCTATGAAATTGATACGACATGGATAAAAGGACACGCATAACGCATTTTTCGATGAACCGAAAATTTTCTTGACGGATTATAGACAGACTAGTATAATGAAAATGTACTACAAAACGTTTTGGCGATGCTGCCGGGACATTTTGCGCGTAATATGAAAGGAGAACTGACCATGAAAAAGCTACTTGCGATCCTGTGCCTGTTGTGTGTGTCGGTATCCGCTTTTGCAGTTGCAGAAGAGAACACCATCGTGTTCGGTGGTTCGGAGCCGTCCTATCTCGAGCCCAATGCGCCGGCTATCGGCGGTCCCGAGATTCATGTAGTTGAGCAGATTCAGGAAGGCCTCGTGCGCATGAGCAGCGACGGCGTGACCGTCGAGCCGCTGCTGGCGACCGATTGGACGATCAGTGACGACGGCCTGACCTACACCTTTAATCTTGTTCCCGGCGTGGTATTTTCCGATGGCACGCCTGTGAAGGGTGAGGACTGGGTATGGAGCCTGTATCGCGCGCGCGATACCGAAACCAGCGAGTATTGCTTCATTGCACAGACCATCGATACCGTGGAAGCTACGGACAGCCAGGTGGTTATCACCCTGACCGAGCCCAACGGCGCGTTCCTTGCCGAGTTGGCCAGCTTCAACATGGTGCTGGGCTGCAAGGCCTATGCCGAGTCCATGTCCGAGGAAGAATATATCATGCATCCCATTGGAACCGGCGCCTACATGCTCAAGGAGTGGAACCACGGCAACTATGTGCTGCTGGAGAAGAACCCCAATTACCGCAATGCGGACAATGTAAAGACGCAGTACATCAAGTTCCAGACCGTTGAGGATGACAATACGCGCCTGATGCAGCTGCAGTCCGGTCAGATCGACATCATGGGCGATATTCCTGCGTCCCTGATGGATGTGGTGCGCACCACCGAAGGCCTGACCCTTGAAACCTTCGAATCCACGCAGATTCGTTATCTGCTGCTCAATACCACGATTGAACCCTTCAACGATATCAACGTCCGCAAGGCGCTGCTGAAGGGCATCAATCGCGAGGAAATTGCTGAGGTTGTTTACGGCGAATTTGGCGGCGCGACAGCTTCCGTGCTGTCTGCGGCTCACAGCAAGTATTACAACGATGCGCTCGAAGTAACGCCCTATAACCCCGAAGAGGCCAAGGCAGATCTGGCGGCGGCCGGTTATCCCGACGGCGTTGAATTCACGCTGTATTCTTCTCCCAACGAGGTTTACCAGCAGATGGCCATCATGCTGCAGAGCCAGCTGGCGCCCGCGGGCTTCACGGTCAACATCGTTACCCAGGATGGCGGCACGATCTATGAGAACGCGCAGAATCTGAAGAATCAGGCCTGCATGTTCCAGTGGTCCGACGACTATTACGATCCTTCCGAGGTGCTGGGCTGGATCTGCGATTACGACCAGAGCAGCGCGTGGTTTACCGGTCTGAACGACGTTGAGCTGGACGAGCTGCAGGCGGCGGCGCTGGTCGAGAGAGACGATGCGAAGCGCGTCGAAATGTACAAGGAACTCCAGCAGCGCGTGTATGACAATGCGAACGTCAT
>CAKUDW010000122.1 GCA_934645275.1 uncultured Clostridia bacterium | reverse complement strand
CAGATAGGCCGCGCCGCCCACCGCGTCCAGTTTGCCGCGGCGGCACAGCTCTTCATCCAGCGTTACCAGGTCAATCGGCTGACCGGATACGACGATGGCCTGCATCGCGGCATAAATTTCGCGGTTGGCAGGGTCATAAAAGTCGATGGGCTGAAGGCTTTCAAGCGCCAGCAGCGATGCCTCGTGCGAACGAAGCATCGCGCCCAGCACGCTGCGTTCCGATTCTGGATGACATGGCACGCCCTGTGCAGCCGGAGCGGGAATGTAATCTTCCATTTATGAAACTCCTTCGGCTCAGTGGGCAACGACCTTTACGTTTACGATCATGCGCGTGGACACGCCGGACATCAGCTTCAGGTTGATGAAAGCCTGACCGGCGTTCTTGATCGGCTCCTCAGCCTCGATCTTGCGCTTGTCCACTTCGATACCCAGCTGTTCGCGCATGGCTTCAGCAATTTGGTCGTTGGTGACGGAACCGTAGATTTTGCCGTTTTCGCCGCCGCGCACGCTCAGCTGAACGACCTTGCCCTTAAGATCGCGCGCAAGCTTTTCAGCCTCAGCACGCTTTACGTCCTCGCGGTGCTTGTCTGCGCTGCGGGAACGCTCGACGGAATTGAGCGCCTCTGCGGTCGCTTCGCGGGCCAGCTTGCGGGGCAGGAGGTAGTTGCGCGCATAGCCGTCCGAAATTTCAAGAATCTGATCCTTTTTACCCGTTCCCTTGATGTCCTGAAGCAGAATAACCTTCATATGTATACCCTCCGTTCTCGGTAGATGTGTATTTGGATAATCAGCGCGAAGGTATTGCCTTGCACTGAAACGGAAAATATTTCACACTTTCCTAACTACTATTATAACATATTCAGGCGAGACGTGGCAATATGTGTCCTGAAAGAAATAGTAAGCGCTTTGGGCAGTTTTGAATGGATACGCGAGTGAGAATGACAGTGCCTCTAATAAAGCGCAGCCGGCGCATTGTACCTTCGCTCGGCGGCGGCCAGTTCACCCATGTTGGAGGGGATTGCCGGAGCTTTGCTTTAATGATTCCAGAGCGTTAACGTGTGTTTCTAAATTCGCCAGACGGTATTATTGGCATCTTATCATGCACTTCTGCATTTCAAAGATTCGATTTACTGCCAGTAAAACTTCGGTTTGAAATTGCGGCTGGCTCATTTCAGACATACATTCCAGAGCTACTGCCTCGCAAAGTGCTGGTTTTGCTAATTCCGGCCTTAAAAAAATCAACCGCCGCAGCATATTGCCGCAGCGGTTGAATGGGTAAGTACAGAAGATTAATCCTCGTCTTCGTCTTCGCGCTTGCAGGATTCGATGATCTTCTTCGCATCCGTAGCGGGAACTTCCTCGTAGCGCTCAAAGTGCATCGTGAAGGAGCCGCGCGCCTGCGTCATGGAACGCAGATCCGTGGCATACTTGAACATTTCGGAAAGCGGCGCTTCAGCAGTTACGCGCTGCAGTTCGCCGACCTTGTCCATGCCCATGATGCGGCCGCGGCGCTTGTTCATATCGCCGATGATGTCGCCCATGTACTGATCCGGCACATCCACCTCGATGTGGTAGATGGGCTCGAGCAGGATCGGGTTGGCGCCGGTCAGCTGCTTGAACGCGAGGCGGGCAGCGGTCTTGAACGCCATTTCGGAGGAGTCGACCGGATGGTAGCCGCCGTCGTACAGCTCAGCCGTCAGACCTACCACGGGGAAGCCGGCGAGCACGCCGTGCTTGATGTTGTCGCGCAGGCCCTTTTCAACCGCGGGGATGAAGTTACGCGGTACGGTGCCGCCGACAACGGAATCAACAAAGTGGAATTCGGTATCATCGGGATCAGCGTTCGGACGGAACTTGATCTTGACGTCGCCGAACTGGCCGTGACCGCCGGACTGCTTCTTGTGACGTCCTTCAACGTCGATCGGCTTGCGGATGGACTCGCGATACGGGATCTTGGGATCCTGCAGCACGCACTCTGCGCCGAACTTGCTGGCCAGCTTGCGGGCGACGACCTCAATGTGCATTTCGCCCAGGCCGCTCAGCACGGATTCGGTGGTTTCCACGTTCTTGGAAACGGTGATCGTGGGATCCTCTTCCATCAGGCGCGCCAGACCGGAGAAGATCTTATCTTCCTCGCCAGCCTTCTTGGCGTATACGGCCTTGGAGATGCAGGGCGCCGGGAACTCGATCTCGGGGAACTTCACGGGGTTGTTGCCGTCGCACAGGGTGTTGCCGGTCGCTACGGACTGCAGCTTCGCCAGCGCGCAGATGTCACCCGCGCACACCTTCTGGGTGGGCGTCTGCTTCTTGCCCTTCAGGGTGTAGATGGTGCCGGGCTTTTCATTCTTTTCGGCATTGGCGTTGTAGAGCAGCATATCGCCGGTCAGCGTGCCGGACATGACCTTCATCAGGCTCAGCTTGCCCACGAACGGGTCAGCCATGGTCTTGAACACGCGCGCGGAGAAGGGCTGATCATCGGCACAGATGCGTTCGACTTCTTCGTCGTTCTTCGGGTTTACGCCAGTCAGCGACGTGCCTGCCGGAGAGGGCATCAAATCGATGATGTTGTCCAGAACCTTGCTCAGGCCAATGCGGGTAACGCCGGAGCAGCACACCACGGGAACGACCGTGCCGTCCTTAATGCCCTGGCGCAGACCATGCATCATATCGTCAAAGGAGAGCTCGCCGTCTTCAAAGAACTTCTCCATCAATTCGTCTTCAGCGCCCGCGGCTGCTTCCATGATGGCTTCGCGCGCGGCTTCAACTTCGTCGGCCACGAAATCGGGAATCGCAACTTCCTTCAGGGTCTTGCCCTCGCCGATGAAGGCCTTGTTTTCCAGAATGCACACAACGCCCGTGAACTTGCCATTTTCAACGATCGGCACCTCGATGGGCGCGATGTGGCTGCCATACTTTTCGGTGATGGTGGAGAGCGCCTTTTCAAAGTTGGCGTTTTCGCGATCCATCTGGTTGATGACGATCATGCGGGAGGTATGCGTCTTATCGCACATGGCCCACGCCTTTTCCGCGCCTACGTTCAGGCCGGAAACTGCGCCCACGGTGATCAGCGCGCCTTCGCACACGGTCAACGGGCCGGACTGCTCGCCGGCAAAGTCGAAATAGCCGGGGATATCGATCAGGTTGATCTTAGTTTCCTTCCACTCCAGCGGAGCGATGGCTGCGCTGATGGAAATCTGACGTTTGGTCTCTTCCGGTTCGAAGTCGGTGGTGGTGGTGCCGTCCTCTACGCGGCCCTGACGGTCGATTGCGCCAGCAGTGTACAGAAGGGCTTCCACCAGCGTGGTCTTACCTTCACTGCCATGTCCGACAACAGAGATGTTGCGGATATTTTTGGCCTGATAATCTTTCATATAAAATTCCCCCTGTGATATTTATTCACCTGCGCAGATATTCGCCGCAGGTCTGGCAGAACGCATAAAGCGCCATATACGCCATAGTATTTTTATTTTAACAGAAAACGGGCCGTTTGAAAAGCCCCTTTGTGAAGGAAATTACTTTTTTTCCGGTGAATATAGTGTTATAATTCTTTCATTACCTGCATTTGTCGAAAAAAGAACGGTTGCGGGCGTGTGGAGTGAAGCGATGCGAAGGAAATGGATGGCCGTTTTGCTGGCGCTGATGATGCTGGCGCCCGGCGCGTTGGCCATGGAAAGGGAAGAAATGCGCGCGCGTTATGAGGCGGCGCGGGAATACAGGAGCGATGATTCACCCTATCAGGATGAACCGTCGGTAAACAATTATTCAGCAGGCGCGCTGAGCGGAGCTGCGCAGAATGCCGCGCTCGCACAGCTGAACTTTCTGCGCGCGTTGGCCGGACTGGGCGAGGTGAGTCTGAATCCATTGTATACGCTGCGCTGCCAGAATGCCGCGCTGCTGCTGGCTGCAAATGATTATCTTTCCCATACGCCTACACAGCCGCAGGGGATGCCTGATCCGCTGTACCAGTCGGGCAAGCTCGGCGCTGCCCGCGCCAATATTGCCAAATTCAACTGGATGCGCCCGGACATATTGATTGACGGCGTGAATTATTTTGCCCGCGACGATGGCGACGGCAATTTGCCGGTACTTGGCCACAGGCGCTGGTTGCTGAATCCATTGATGCGCGAAACCGGTTTCGGCCTTGCCAATGCAAAGAGCGGCACGAGCTATGTTTCGATGTACGCGGTGGACGTGCAGGGCGACGACGATTGGCGCTACGTGGCGTGGCCGGCGGAAGGCGCGTTTCCCGCAGAATTGATGGCGACGGAGCTTGCGTGGTCCGTCAGCCTGAACGATAGAATATATGATTTGGACGCTTCCACGCCGCGTGCAGAGCTTTTGGAAACTGCGAGCGGCGCGCGCTTTTGTTTCGATTTTGCAAATGAAAGCGGCGATGGTTATTGCCGCGTCAGCCGCGAAAGCTATGGCGCGGGTTCGTGCCTGATATTCAGGCCCGAGCTTACAGCCGCGGGCATTGAGGCCTATGTTCAGAACCAGCGCTGGCAATTGAAGCTGACGGGCCTGAAAACAGTGGATGGCGAGGACGCTTCCATAGAATATGTCTGCGAAATGGCGTCGCTGTATCCGCAGAGCGTGGTTAACGTTGAGCTCTCCGAGACCACGGCTGAAATGCAGGCGGGGGAGACGCGTGTTCTTTTCGCCGAAGTGATTCCGGCCTACGCCGACGATCTGACGTTGTGCTGGACAAGCAGCGCTCCGAACGTCGCGACGATTGATGAAAATGGAATTGTTCAAGCTGTCGCGCCGGGCGAATGCGTGATCACCGCTATTTCTGCAAACGGTCGCAGCGATGAGTGCAGGGTGACAGTGCGATAGCAGGTTTGGTTTATAACGGGGCAGCGTGCCGAAAAAGTGGCGCGCTGCCCCGTTATGATTTATCCGTCAAGGCTTTCTTCTATTTGAAGCAGGCGGTTGTATTTGGCGACGCGTTCGCCGCGCACCGGCGCGCCCGCCTTGATATATTGCGCGCCCACGGCCACGGCAAGGTCGGCGATGGCCGTCGAATTGGTTTCGCCGCTGCGGTGCGATACTACCAGGCGGTAGCCGTTCTGCTGGGCTAGCCGCGTCAGCGTCAGCGTTTCGGAGAGCGTGCCGATCTGGTTGGGCTTTACGATGATTGCGTTTGCAGCGCCCATTTCCGCGCCGTGCGCCAGGCGGTTTGGGTTGGTAACGAACAGGTCGTCGCCCACAATCATTAGTTCATTTCCGAAGGCCCGGGTAATTTCCGCAAAGCCTTCGAAGTCGTCTTCGCCGAGGGGATCCTCGATGGAGAGAAGCGGGAAGCGTTCGGCGAGACCGTCAAGGTAATCGATCAGCTCGTCGCGCCGGAAGCAACGGCCGGATTTCGCTTGTACATACGCGCCGTCCTCTGCCCAACCGGAGGCCGCGACGTCCAGCGCCATGCACATGTCCTCGCCAGGTCGCCAACCGGCGGCCTCAATGGCGCGCAGCATGTATTCCAGAGCCTGCGCGTCGCTGTCCAGATTGGGGGCAAAGCCGCCCTCGTCGCCGAGGGTTATGCTCAGTCCATCCGCGTGTAGCAGTTCGCCGAGCGCTCGGCAGCATACCGCGCCCATCCGTAGCGCTTCGTGAAAGCTGATTGCGCCCGCAGGAACAAACATGAATTCCTGAATTTCCAGATTGTTCGCTGCATGGCGGCCGCCGTTGACGACGTTGAACATGGGCGTTGGCAGTTCCAGCGCCTGAACGCCACCCAGATGCTCGTATAGTTCCATGCCGCGCGCACGTGCCGCAGCTTCGGCCACGGCCCATGAGACGGCGATGGTGCTGTTTGCGCCGAATGCGCCCGCCTCGAGCATGCGCGCGTCTATATCGCGCTGATGCGCGGCATTCAGGCCCAGCAGCGCTTCACGAATCGGGCCGTTCACATCGTCCACAGCATTCAAAACGCCTCGCCCAAACCAGATTTTTCCGCCGTCGCGCTTTTCAGGCGCTTCGTAGCTGCCGGTGGACGCGCCCGACGGCGCGCTGCCCGTCCCCGTTGCGCCGCCTTCGAGCGTCACTTCTGCTTCAAGTGTGGGTTCGCCGCGCGAATCAAGTATCTGGCGCGCGCGGACGTTCTGTATTTTCAGCATGCGTTGATTCCTCCCAAACAATAATACTCTATTTTCTGCACCGCGTGGGATTTTATCCATTTGCATTTGTGCGGCGGTATGATATAATCAATGAGAATATGTGAATCGGAAAAATGCCGGAATGCTTTCCGGGAAGGCGAAAGGCATAGACCTTACGG
>CAKUDW010000121.1 GCA_934645275.1 uncultured Clostridia bacterium | reverse complement strand
AGCACGGCCACGATGAGGATGGCGCCGATCAGCACCAGCTGCAGCATCTTATCCCAGCCGAGCACCTCCAGCGCGCGAACCACGACATGGTAGAGCAAAATGCCCACCGCACAGCCAAAGATGGAGCCATAACCTGCTGAAAGTCCGCCAATGGATACGCAGATAATCGTTCTGAATTCGCGTCCTTCACCGCTGGTCGGAATGGCCTTCTGCTGCTGAATGGTTTCAAACACGCCGCTCAGCGCCGCCAGAATACCTGCGAATAGGAACGCCAGGAAGCGAATGCGATCCACAGAAATGCCGCCCATCGTCGCCGCGTTGGGATTGCCGCCCACTGCGCGCAGTTTATAGCCAAACTGCGTCCGGCGCACGATGATCTCAAGCAGGATGATGATGCATACGAAGATAATGAACAGCCAGGAAAGGGAAAGCGGGCGCGCGTCCTTGAACGCCTTCGTGCCCAGCGCCTTCACATCCAGGGTAATTCCCTTGGAAATGGTGGTAACCAGGCCCTTACAGATAAACTGCGTGGCCAGCGTGGTAATCCAGGCGCTCAACTTCAACTTCGAAGTGAGGAAACCATTCACCGCGCCGATCAGCGCGCCACTGGCAACACCCACCAGAATGCAGGCGACAATGCCCAGCGCCGGCGAACCGGCCACCGCGGTCAGACCCCACTTATCGCAGGCGACGCCCATCATGATGCCGGCAAAGCAGCCGTTCATGCCGACGGACAAATCCACATCGCCGCACAGCGTGACCAGCGCCTGGCCCAGTGCCATCATGCCAATCGGAACGGAGTTCACGAGGAGCTTGGAAAAGAACTTCCAGGTCAGGAATACCGGATTCGCATTGTTGGTCAGCAGGCAAACGATAATGATCGGAATCAACATGCCAATTTCCGGCGTCAGGATCGTGCGAATCAGCTTCACCAATACTTTATTTGTCTTTTTGTTCGCAACAGGGGGCTTCGCTCCGCTGTTGATCGCTGCGTTTTGCATCTTCTAGCACCTCACTCGTGTCACTGGATCTTCTTAAAGGTGTGTACGCACATCTCCATGATGCGGGAATCCGTGCCCTCTTCGCGGCTCAGCTCGCCAACCGCGCGGCCTTCCGCCATGACCACGTACCGATCCGACATGCCCATCAGCTCCGGAAGCTCGGAGGAAATCATGATCACCGCCACGCCGTCGGCCGCCATCTGGTTGATGATGTTGTAAATATCGTTCTTGGAACCTACGTCGATACCTTTCGTCGGCTCGTCCAGAATGATGATCTTCGGTTCCGTGTTCAAGCTGCGGGCGATAACCACTTTCTGCTGGTTGCCGCCGGACAGGGTGACCACCTTGGTGCCCATCGTAGGCGCCTTAATGCGCAGCCGGTCAAAATAGGTCTTGACGCGAGCGTTCATCTTTCTTCTGGAAACCAACGCGCCCGTACGCACGGCCTTTAGATTCGAAATGGCGATATTTGTGCGAATATCCCACACAAAGTTCAGGCCATAGACCTTGCGGTCCTCGGAAACCATGCCGATGCCATGACGAATAGCGTCCTCTGCACTGTGGATGTTCAACTTCTTGCCGTTAAGATAGATCGAACCGGACTTGATGGGCAGCATGCCGAAGATAGCCATGCAGACCTCGCTTCGGCCCGCACCGACCAGACCCGCCATGCCCAAGACCTCGCCCGCGCGGACGCTGAAGGACACGTTCTCGATCAGATTCTTGTTGGCAATATAGGGATGCGCCACGGTGAGATTTTCTACCCGAAGCACTTCCTCGCCGATCTTCACATTTCGGGCGGGATACATGTTCGTCAGATCGCGGCCAATCATATCGTGAATAATTTTCGCGGTATCGTATTGCTCGCGTTCAAAGGTAGAAATGTTCTTGCCGTCGCGCAGTATTGTCACGCGATCGGTCAATTCCATGATTTCCGCCAATTTGTGCGTCACGAAGATGATGCTCGTTCCCTTTTCTTTCAGCTTGCGCACCACAGTGAAGAGCTGTTCCACATCTGCGTTGGAAAGAGAAGTTGTCGGCTCGTCCAAAATCAGCACCTTGGGATTGGTGGCCAGCGCGCGCGCAATCATCAGCAGCTGCTGCTGGCCAATGGACAGCTTGCGAACATCCGCGCGGGGATTCAGGTTGATGTGGTTGACCGTCAGGAGCTCCTCCGTGGCCTTGTACATCGTTTTGAAATCCACGAACGTCTTGTTTGCCTTGTCCGCGCCCTTTACACGGGCGAGGTGCAGATCCGACATATAAATATTTTCTGCAACCGAGAAGTACTTCAGTACGTTGATTTCCTGCGGAACATATCCAATGCCCAAATTCGTCGCGTCAAACGGATTTTCGGGCTTGATTTCTTCTCCATTCAGCTTGAGCGTTCCCGTATACGTGCCGTGCGGATAAATGCCGTTGAGCACCTTCAGGATGGTAGATTTACCGGCGCCATTTTCGCCGATCAATCCCAGGATTTCACCCTTGCGCACATTCAGGCACACGTTGTCGTTTGCCAGCACGCCGGGAAATCTCTTGGTGATATTAATAGCCTCAAGTACGTATTCCATTCGTTGAATCACCCGTCCTTCATGGTCTTGAAAGCCTGCGAATCAGGCTTGCGGAGGTCGATCCCAAGTTAAGCCTTCCGGCTCCGGTTCAAAGCTTCTCCTCTATTCTCTAGAAGAGAGAGGGCTTACCTCTCCAGATAAGCCCCCTCAAGTGCGCAGGTATTTAAATCTTACTTGAAGAATTCCGCAACCTGAGCCGCGATGTCGCGATGGAAAGCGGGGCCGTTCTGGCCTTCGCCATCAGCGGTAACAACGGGAGCCACCAGGTCAGTCCACATCGGAACTTCGCCGCCGCGGAAGATGGTGTCGAGATATTCCATGGTCTTGTAGGATTCCTCATAGAGGGGCTGCGCGACCAGAGCGGTCACCTTGCCGGCCTCGAGGGCGTCCAGGTTGCCTTCGGTGGCGTCCATGCCGACGATAACGAGCTCGCCATCCGCATAGCCGGCCTTCTCAGCAGCGCCGGACCAGGTCACAGGGGAGTTGCCGGTGGTGCCGAAAGCGCCCAGGATGTCGGGGTTGGCCTGGATGATGGACAGGTTGATCGCGGTCGCCTCGTCAACAACAGCGCCTTCCAGCACGGTGTCGAGCAGCTTGATCTCGTCCAGATCCATGGTCGCGGCCAGCTCTTCCCAGGTCGCGCGGAAGGACTCGGTCGCAGCGTTCTCGGTGGTGTTCATGGTGTTTTGGGTCAGCGCAACGGAGCCAGCCTTGCCTTCCAGCTTGGAAGCCATCAGCTCAGCAACCTGCTTGCCGTAGAGCACCGGGTCGCAAGCCATGTTGAAGGCCAGGCCCTTGGGATAGGTGCCGTCTTCCTGCTCATGCTTGAAGTGCGGGATGCCGACCACAACGCCAGCTTCCGCGGCATACTCAACCGCTTCGAAGCAGCCGTCGTCGCCCCAGAACAGCAGAGCGCCCTTGCCGCCTTCATCTGCGAAGGCTTCCAGAGCCGCAAACACTTCAGCAGCGTCGCTGCCTTCGGTACCAATGGCCTTGGCATTGGTGTAGCCCAGATCCTGAGCCGCCTTCAGGAAGCCCAGCTGCACGATGCGGTGTACGGGGTGAGTCAGGTTAGACATGCAGACCGCGACCGGATAGTCGGCGGGGTTGAACTCCTCGGCCAGCGCCATGGGAGCAAGCGCGAGCAGCATCACGAGAACCAGAGCAAAGATTTTCTTCATATGGGGTGCCTCCTTTTCTTATTGCCCGCATTGCGGGAAAACGAATCAAAACAACCTGTGCCGCGCCAATTACGCTTTCCGCCGCCGCGTCCAAGCCCCGGACGCCCTTCGGTGGTAAAAAATGTAATCGGTTACGCACTTGTGAAAAATATATCCGGGAACCACAGACCCCTGGCCATATCTTCATGGAGCATGCGCAATGGCAATACATGTAAGCGATTACGCACATTCCCTGAAAGATAGCCGTGTGTGTTCTCAAATCCCGGCTACATATGGATTGTATCACACGAATTAACGTTTGTAAATAGTATTTTTCAACTTTTGTATCAAGCGGCTAAAAAATATGATATTCTGCCAAATTTTAAAGCGTACAATATGGTGAACTCACTAACTTTTTTGAACTTCACGCGCTTTTTAGGGCAATTTGCTCATTTGCGAATTCCGAATAAACGCCTGTGTTCCAGTGTAGGTACAGCCGTGAATTCACCGCCCATGCCGCGCGCCTTTGCACCCTCTCATTCATGAAAAATCCCAGACACGCCGGCCGTGCGCTCAGAACAGATCCAGGTTACTGGACAGGATAATTTGCGGGTTAATGGCAATGACTTTGCCAGGCGTTTCGCCGTTTGCAATGCACTCGTACAACATGCGCAGCCCGAGTCTGCCCTGCTCGTACTGATTCTGAAAAATCGACGCAGTGACCACGCCCTCGGAGATGCACGCGCGCAGTTCACGGTTGATATCCGACGTAATCATCAGCAACTTTCCGGCCAGTCCGCGCTCCTTTACGGCGCGAATCACTCCGGATGAATTGAAGGAATTGACATAAATCGCGCCCAACTCCGGCCGCGCATCGAGCAGACGCACAGTCGATTCGTAGGCAATATCGGGGTTATCGTGGTTGTAGCTGATACAGCACAAATCCAGCGGCGTGCGCTTCATCTGTTCGCGGAAGCCGCCTTCCATCTGCTGGTGAATGCCCCTGCCGCGCCAACCGCTGGCAATCGCCACCGGGCGACTGCGATCCGGCATCAGGCGATATATCAGCTCCGCGGCAATCTTGCCCGCGGCAAAGCCGTTATAGCATATGTAAAAGCGGCGATCCTCCGGCGCGATATCCTCGATGGCGGCAGCTACGTACACGCCGCGCTCCATTAACGTGCGAAACAGGCCCGACGGACGCGCCAGTGCCAGCACGCCATCGTAACCACCGTCGGCAATCGCCTGGAGCGTCTCTTCCAGAAACACATCGGATTCCGGCGTGTTGGACGCGCCTTCATCGTAGCTGAAGCAGGTCAGTTCGATATTGTAATCCTGCAATTCCTTTCCCGCATCGCGGGCTCCGCTAAGGAACGGACCGTGGAATTCCGGAAAACTGGTAAAACCGAGCACGGCGAGCTTGATTCGCCGGCGCGCCAGCGAACGTGCAACGGTATTGGGCTTGAAACCCATTTCTTTCGCCGTTTTGATTACCAGTGCGCGCGTTTCTTCCTTCACGCGCGGCTTTCCCGTCAGCGCGCGGTTCACCGTCGCCGTCGAAATGCCCAATCGATTGGCGATATCGTAAATCGTCGTCCGTTTTTCCGACATGATCGCACGCTCCCCGCTTTCCAATATCCACAATTCCCAAAAGGGACTTTACGAAATTCCAAATCTGTGCTAAATTATTGCTGTGCAATACGAACCATATTATTAAGTATACAGAATCTTAGCGTCGGACGCAAGTGTTTCCGCGCTGTATGAACCTGAAAGGAGCATATTTTTATGAACTTTGTAGAGCTTTACCAAAGTGTACATCCCGCCGAGGGGCATGCGCAGCTGTTCTGGCTGGGACAGGCTGGCTTTCTGATTAAGACCGCCTCTGGCCGCGCCATCGCAATCGATCCATATTTTACCGACCACGTGATGCGCACTGAGAACAACATCGGTTTCAAGCGTCTGACGCCTCCGCCCTGCGCGGCGGCCGATATTCCCTTCGACGTGCTGCTGATTTCTCACGAGCACGGCGATCACTTCGATATCGAAGCCATCGGCGACATGATGGCCAATGGCAGGGCGCAGGTTTACACCAATGGGCCCGTGGCTGAAGGCATGCGCAAAATGGGGCTGGATATGAGCCGCGTTCACGTGCTGAAGAAGGGCGAACAGGTTGAACTCGGCGAATGCACGCTGCTGCCCGTGGATTGCGACCACGGCGCGCTCGCGCCGGAAGCGCTTGGCTTCATTCTGGACTTCGGCTTCACCCGCGTCTACTATGCGGGCGACACTGCGCCCACCTATGAGCGCCTGAGCGTGCCGATGCAGCTGCATCCGGAAATCGCGATTCTGCCCATCAACGGCGCGTTTGGCAATCTGGACGGCGTACAGGCCGCAGAATACGCAGGCAAGCTCGGCTGCAAAATTTGCGTGCCCTGCCACTTCTGGACGTTCCCGCTCCACCACGGCGACCCGCAACAAATCATCGACACCATCGGCGAAAAGGCGCCGGAATGCACATTGAAGCTGCTCTGCCAGGGCGAGGGCTTCGAAATCTGATTCTACACAATTCCACCACATTCCAATAC
>CAKUDW010000120.1 GCA_934645275.1 uncultured Clostridia bacterium | reverse complement strand
GCCACGATTTCCTCTACCGTGAAATCGAAGGGAACTTCATTTTCTTGCCCAACCACGGCCAGCTTCAGTGCAGATTTGCGAAACGGCATTTTCAGCAAATCTTCGCCGTCCAGCAGAATATTGCCGCGATCGGGCGTCAGTCCGCGATAGATATTCTTCAGCACGGTGGATTTGCCGCTGCCGTTAGGGCCGATCAGGCCGACGAATTCGCCCCCTTCCACCGACAGGCACACGTCCGAAATGGCGTTCCGATGTGCGCTATAGGCATAGGTCAGACCGGTCACATTCAGTCGCATAGCGTTCTTACCATTTCCTTTCACGCGTGTTTTTCTTGAGCATGACGATAAAGACTGGGCCGCCGATCACCGCGGTGAGTATGCCCACTGGGAGTTCCTCCGGCGCGATGACCATTCTGGCGGCAACGTCTACCCAGACGACCAGAATGCCGCCCAGCAGTGCGGAGATGGGCAGCACGCGTCTGTGATCGCCGCCCACCAGCAGCCGCGTGAAGTGCGGTACCATCAGGCCGACGAAGCCGATGGTTCCACTGACGGCGATGGTTGCGCCCGCCATCAGCGAGGCGACAAGTACCAGCATTTTTTGCAGCCGCCGCACATTCACGCCCAGCGCGCCGGCGTTCTCGTCGCCCAGTAACAGCAGGTTCAGGCCGCGGTAGTTGCACAGCATGAACGCCATGCAGCCCAGCAACACGAGCAACGGCAGCTTCAGATAGGCCCACTTTGCACCCGCCAATGAGCCGGACATCCAGAATTCCGCGTTGTGCAGTCCCAGCGCATTCGGCGCGCTGAGCTTGATGATGCGGGTCAGGCCATCCATGATCATAGAGACCGCCACGCCCGCCAGCAGTAACTGCGTGATGTTAATGCGGCCGCGTGTTCTGGAAATGATATAGACAAAGATGATTGTGACCGCAGAGCCGATAAAAGCGCTGATGGAAAGCGAATAAGCGCCCAGAAATGTAAACGCGCCAAAGAGCATGCCCAGTGTGGCAAACGCCGCCGCGCCGGAGGAAACGCCCAGTAGAAACGGATCCGCCAGATTGTTGCGCACCAACGCCTGCATGGCCACGCCGCACACGGCCAGCGAAGCGCCGACCACCATGCCCAGGCACACGCGCGGCATGCGCAGCCCCATCACGATGTTCCAGTCGAGCTGTTCCCAGGTCTGCGGAATCAGTTTTCCCAGCCCGGGAAGCTGACTGAGCAGAATTCTGGCGGTGGTGGCGGGTGAAACCGAAACCGGGCCCAGGCCCATCGCTAATACCATGCTGACGGCGGCGCAAACGAGCAGCAGAGCGACGATTAGGGGTATGTCGGGCTCCGTTCGGTTAAAGTGCTTTTTCAGGCGCTTCATTGTGGCATTACCTCGTTTCATCAACAGATCGCGGATGGGCGCAACAAAAAAAGCAGGCGCATATGCCTTTCCGTGGAAAGCGATATGACCTGCTGTTGTTCAGTCGGTTCATTTAAAATTTTATGCTCTTTTTTATGTTCTCGGCGCGCACGGGCTGGCCGTCCGCCACATAGATATGGATTTCTCCAAACTTGAGCTCACGGATTATCTGAATCAGCTTTTCTTCCTTTTCAGTAAGCCGGATAACCTTATTTTGCTCCACTTACATCACCCCATCGCGCTGTTATTTTACACTGTGCAGCGAAGCGCCGCAAGCCCGCAGGGGGGATGATAAGGTGTAAATAGTATGTAAAAATGCAGAGCGTGCCTCAAGCCTGCTTCAGAATGTACTTGTGAATCACCTTCGCCACGCCGCCGTGGTCGCAGTCATCGGTAACGAAATCCGCCACTGCCTGAACTTCGGCGCGGGCGTTTCCCATGGCCACGCCCAGTCCGGCAGCTTTCAGCATACCCAAATCGTTGGGGCTGTCACCTATGGCGATTACCTCCGCCATGGGAATATTCAAATGCTCGCACAGCGCCGCAAGGCCACGGCTCTTGTCCGCCTTATCCGAAACGAGTTCGACCATATAGCCGAGGGATTTGCTCACGACCAGCGGCCGCCTGGCAAATTCTTCGGCCCAAAAGCTCTGCGCCCGCGCGTTATCGAAGTACAGGTTGACCTTTTCGATGCGGAAGGGACGCTCGTCAAAGTTGTCGAACAGGCGCGCGTCCAGCAGAGAGCATTTTTTGAATACCTCGCGGTAATTACTCATCCGATAGGCTTGAAGCCACGAATCGTCGGCCTGGTTCACATAGGAGAAGTTTTCGTGGAACACCTGTATCACCACGCGTTCTCCGGCCATCCGTTGGAGAATATACTTGACTTCTTCCGTAGGGACCGGGTCCACGTGCATGGTGCGGTCGTACTTTACATCGTACACGCAGCTGCCGTTTTCGCACACCAGATAGCGGATGCCGGGCAAAAGCAGGAGCGTTTCACGGATTTCGGCCAGGCAGCGGCCTGTGCTCAGGACCACTTGCTTGCCCATGCTTTGCGCCAGCTCGATGGCCGCGCGGTTTTCCTCCGGCAACTTCAATTCGCTGTTTAAGAGCGTGCCGTCCATATCCAGTGCGATCAGATTGTAGTTTGCCATTGCCGCCATCCTCCGCTTTGATTTTATGTTTATTGAATTGAAACGCGAGAATCAGAAAAAACGAAGTTCTACAGGTCGCCGGGTTCCAGAAGCAGCCGCGCCCTGCCGAAAACGCACCGGAGGCCTTGCAGAGCCCAGTTCCGGCAGCGCAGCCCTGGCATTCAAAGAATATGGGCAGGCTGGTCACCGCCGCGCGAAAGCGCAGAACGGCTGCTGCTATCAGGCAACGAATCCGCTGCGCAGGAGAACACGTCGACAATTCCTTTATATTATCGCATGTCAATATTAGCTTTGATTGCGGTTCGCGTAAAGAATTGTGCGGAGATTTGTGAGGCTGCACATATTGAAGTGAAAGGGAAATACTTGTCAATTTTACGAAAAATGGCTATAATAGCGCTATCCCGATATCAGGAGGAACAACCGATATGAGAAAGAGCGGCGTATTGATGCACATCACATCTCTTCCGTCACGCGGCGGCGTGGGCACGCTGGGCAGGGCTGCCTACGATTTTGTGGATTTTGTGAAATCGGCCGGCATGAATATATGGCAAATGCTGCCTGTGGGACCTACGGGCTTTGCGGAGTCGCCCTATCAGAGCGCTTCCACCTACGCAGGCAATCCGCTGATGATAGATTTCGATCTGATGGCGGCAGACGGCCTGTTGCCCGAGGGTGCGTATGAACCGTTGCCCCATGCGGAGCAAGTGGACTTTGAGGCCGTGAAGCGCCAAAATGGCGAAATGCTGCATCTGGCCTACGATTATTGCGGGAGCAGGATTCAGCCGGAACTGAATGCCTTTGAAGCCGCGCACGCCTGGGTACGCCCGTTCGCATTGTTCTGCGCGTTGAAGGATCATTTCGGCGGCGTTTCATGGATGGAATGGCCGGATCAGGCCATACGGCGCCGCCAGCCGGAAGCCGTGGCAAAGTATTCTGAAATGCTGGCGGATGCAATCGAATACCACATCTTTGGTCAATATGTATTCTTTTCCCAATGGAACCGGCTGCACGATTACGCGCGCGCCGCAGGTGTGGAGCTGATGGGTGATATGCCAATTTACGTCGCCGAGGATTCCAGTGACGTGTGGCTGAACCCGGATATGTTTGAACTGGACGAGGATGTAAAGCCTATTCGCGTGGCGGGTGTGCCGCCGGATTATTTCCAGAAAGACGGTCAGCGTTGGGGCAACCCGCTCTACGCCTGGCAGCGCCATGCCGAAACGAAGTATGCCTGGTGGATTGCGCGGCTTCGGGCGCTGGGCGATATGTTTGATATCCTGCGCATCGACCATTTCATTGGCTTCGCGAATTACTATGCCATCCCCGCCACCGAGCCGACCGCTCGAAACGGCAAATACGAGCTTGGCCCGGGCAGAAAGCTATTCTCTCGCGTGAAGAAGGCACTGCCGGGGCTGAATATCGTGGCCGAGGATCTGGGCGTGGTCAGCGCGCGGGTGAAGAACCTGTTGGCCTATTGCGGTTATCCGGGCATGAAGGTTATGCAGTTTGCCTTTGACAGCGACGATACCAATCTGGATTTGCCCGAGCACCATGTGCCCAACTGCATCGTCTATACCGGCACGCATGATAACAACACCACGCTCGGCTGGTGGGAGAGTGCGACAGACGAAGTGCGCGCATTTGCCCGAAAGAAGCTGGGCATGGCCGATTATGACAATGATATCGTGTCCGCCATGCTGAACGCCGCGTGGGGTTCCATCGCCAATATTGCCATCGTGCCGATGCAGGATCTGCTGAATCTGGGCGCAGAGGCGCGCATGAATTTTCCCGGCACCGTGGGCGGCACGAACTGGCTCTGGCGCATGCAGTCCACGCCGCTGGACGGCATAGCGCGGCGCGTGCGCATTCTAAACCGTCGCTATGAGCGCGGCAATTGCCCGGCGATCGGCGCAGATGAGGTCGTTGCTGCTGCGGATGAGTTCATCCGAATGAAATATCACATTCCGCTGGCGCAGGCGAACGCCGTGGCGCTGCACGAGGGCATTTCGGATGCGGTGATGATGGCGATTGCCCCGCTGTGGGCGGATGATCATGCCGCGCGACTGGAAAAGCGCCGGGCATTGTATTTTTCCGCCGAATATCTGGTGGGCCGTCTGATTTACAATAATTTGTATTCGCTGGGCCTGCTGGAGGACTTGAAGGCGCGCCTTGCCGCGCGCGGCGTGGACATTGCCGAAATGGAGGATATCGAGGATGCAGCGCTGGGCAACGGCGGCCTGGGGCGTTTGGCTGCTTGTTTCCTGGATAGTGCAGCCACGCACAACGTGCCGTTGGACGGCTACGGCCTGCGCTATAAATATGGCCTGTTCAAGCAGGTTTTCGAGGATTGTTGCCAGAAGGAACTGCCGGATGACTGGACGCGCTTCGGCGATCCGTGGAGCATCCGCCGCGACGAATTGAGCGTCGAGGTGCCGATGAAGGGCCTGACAATTCGCGCTGTACCCTATGATATGCCGGTGATCGGCTATGGTGGAAAGAATTTCGGCACGTTGCGCCTCTGGCAGTGCGAGAGTGAGCATGAATTCGACTTCAACCTGTTCAACTCACAGGATTACGTCGCCGCGGCGAAGGACAAGAACACCGCCGAGGATATTACTAAGCTGCTCTATCCGAACGATACGCTGCGCGCAGGCAAGCTGATGCGCGTGCGCCAGCAGTATGTGCTGTGCAGCGCGTCGCTTCAGGATATGCTGCGCTCCTATCAGGCCGTCTACGGCGGCGATTATAGCCATTTTGCCGAACTGCATGCCGTACAGTTGAACGACACGCATCCTACCATGGCGATTCCGGAGCTGATTCGCCTGCTGGAGGCGGACGGCGTGGGCTTTGCCGAGGCGTTTGACATTGCGCATTCTGTGTTCCGCTACACGAACCACACGGTCATGCGCGAGGCGCTGGAATGCTGGGATGTATCGCTGCTCAACGAAGTTTCGCCGGAACTGGTGCGCGTGATTCGCGAAATTGATCGCCGGCTCGCGCGCGAGTTGAAGCGTCGGCAAGTGCAGGGCGCGGAAGAAATGCGCGTTATCCGCGACCGGCGCGTGCATATGGCGAACCTGGCGGTGTATGGTTCTAGTTTCGTCAACGGCGTAGCGGCCATCCATTCTGAAATCCTGAAGGCCGACGTGTTCAGGGAGTGGTACGCCGTGTGGCCGGAAAAATTCCAGAATAAGACCAACGGCATCACGCAGCGGCGCTGGCTGGGACTGTGCAATCCGGAGCTGTGCGCGCTGCTTGACGACACCGTGGGCGACGGCTATCTGACAGACCTGTTCAAGCTGGATGGCCTGAAGGATAAAATCGACGATGCGCTGGCCGAGCGCTTCATGGCCGTGAAGCGCGAAAAGAAGCGCCAACTGGCGGCTATTATTCGTGAAAAGGAAAGCGTGGAGCTTCCAGAGCATTTCATATTCTCTGTGCAAGTCAAGCGTTTGCACGAATACAAGCGTCAGTTGCTCAACGCGCTGTCAATCTGGGATATCTATCAGTCGTTGCTGGATGGCAGCCTCAGCGACTTCCCGGCTACGGCGTTTATCTTTGGCGCCAAGAGCGCGCCCGGCTACGCGCGCGCCAAGGCTGTGATCCGCTTTATTAACCGCATTGCCGCCATCATCAACGCCGATGCGCGCGTGAACGACAGGCTGCGCGTGGTGTTCGTGCAGAATTACAACTGTTCCTACGCCGAGCACATCATTCCCGCAGCGGATATTTCCGAGCAGATTTCGCCGGCGGGCACCGAGGCCAGCGGCACCGGCAACATGAAGCTGATGCTCAACGG
>CAKUDW010000119.1 GCA_934645275.1 uncultured Clostridia bacterium | reverse complement strand
GCGGATACGGCGGAATCGAACTTCTTGATCTGGGTCTTCATCGCAGACTTGATCATTCGGTTGCGCAGGTTCTTCTTTTCGGTCACCTTCACGCGCTTGATGGCAGACTTGATATTCGGCAAATTGTTCACCTCCCTACGCAAATTGCATCTAGTATTATATCACTGCCCGCTGAAAAATGCAAGGGGCATTGCGCATTTTAATGGAAAACTTGGGTAAACTAATCTCAATTCTGCGAGATAAACGCCGGGTAAATCCGCCGTTACTCCGAATATGAGGTGATTTTTATGCAAAACCTGCGCACCGATCTGGCTATGGAAAACATTGGCGGCAACGCGTCCATGCCCGGTGTGGACGTGCGCCGCTGGGAAGAAAACGGCGTACAGCTCACGGAAGTAACCATCGCGAGCGACGAAGCCGCGCGCAGCCTTGAAAAACCCTGCGGCAGCTACCTTACCATGGAATGCAGTCTGCTGCAAGAACATGATCCGGACGCGCGCATCGCGGTTTCCAACCTGCTGGGCGAAGAACTTTCCCGCCTGATCGCGCCCTCAGATGACGCGCCGGTCATGGTAGTAGGACTGGGAAACCGCGACGTCACGCCTGATTCACTCGGGCCCGCCGCCATCGATAAGACGCTGGTGACCCGCCACATGCTCGGCAGCGTCTACTGCCACAGCAATCTGAGAAGCGTTTGCGCCATAGCGCCGGGTGTGCTGGGCGTAACCGGCATTGAAACGGTGGAAATGGTGGAAAGCCTGGCCCGAAAGCTGCATCCACGCGCCGTGCTCTGCATCGACTCGCTGGCCGCGCGCGATTCGGCGCGCATCGGCTGCACCGTGCAGATTTCAAATACCGGCATTCAGCCTGGCTCCGGCGTGGGCAATCATCGCAAGCCGCTGACCCGAGAAACGCTCGGGGTAGAAGTCGTCGCCGTGGGCGTGCCCACCGTAATCTACGCCGCCACGCTAGCGCGGGACGCGTTTGCCCTGCTCTCCGGTGGCAAGAACGATGCATCTGAAGCGGCGCTCTCCAACATGGAACGCGAGCTGTTCGATACACAGTTGGGCAACCTGATCGTCACGCCGCGCGATATCGACGCTATTGTAAAAAACTGTGCCACGCTGATCGCAGGCGGCATCAACCGTGCGCTTCAGCCCGGTGTGAGCGATGCGGAAATTGCCGAAATGATGGGCTGATAACCGCGGGAAATCGGTTTGTACCTTTTCCCACGATTCATGCACAATTCCCCAATAGAATATATCAGGGACAGCGCCTCTGCGCTGTCCCCAATTTCATTTTTACCGCCTTACAGCATCAACTTATAGACTTCCACGGCCTCTGCGCCGGTAATCGGCCAGGCGCGGCCGATGGTATCCGTGCCCGGATTGCGCTTAACTTTGCTGGCCAGTAGCGGGATGTCCTCCTCACGCGCGCCGAGCTCGGCAAAGGTGGTGGGCATGCCGATTTCGCGCAGGAATGACAGATGAGCCTCAATGCCCCGCAGCGCGGTCTCCTCCGGATTTTCAAAATTCACCGGCACGTTATACACGCGGTTTGCAAACTGCGCCAAACGCATCGTGTGCTTCTTGAGCTGGAAGCGCATCCATGCGGGGAACACCACGGCCAGCCCCGCACCGTGCGCCACGTCGTAAAGCGCAGACAATTCATGCTCAAGCTGATGCGATGCGAAATCGCCCACGCGACCCACGCCCACGGTTTCATTGTGCGCAATGGTGCTGCCCCACATCAGCTGCGCCTGCGCATCGTAATTCTCAGGCTCCTTTACCGCAATGCGCGCTGCGCGAATCACGGCCTGCATTGCCGCCTCGCACAGCCGATCGGTGAGATCCACTTCCGATTCAGAGGTAAAATAGCGCTCCATAATATGCGCCAGAATGTCCGTCGCGCCGCTTGCGATCTGGTATTTCGGCACCGTCATTGCAAGTTCCGGATTCATAAACGCAATGCGCGGACGATTCAGCTCGGAAGTCAGGCCGCGCTTGATCAGCGTGCTTTCCTGCATAATTACACAGCTGTTCGAGGATTCGCTACCCGCAGCGGAGGTAGTGAGCACTGCACCGAAGGGCATGGTAGTCTCCGGCTTCGCCTTGCCGCAGAAAAAATCCCAAAAATCGCCGCCGTAGCACACGCCGTGAGCAATGGCCTTGGATGAGTCAATGGCCGAACCGCCGCCGACCGCGAGAATGAAATCGATATTCTCGCGGCGCACCAGCTCGATGCCTTCGTAAACCTCGGTATCGCGCGGGTTGGGCTTCACGCCGCCCAGCGTTGTCACCGCCATGCCGTGCTGTTCGAGATCTGCCGTCAGTCTGCCAATCAGGCCGCTCTTCACAGCCGAACCGCCGCCATAGTGAATCAGCACGCGCTTTGCGCCCATCGCTGCCAGTTCCGTACCGGCTTTGTTTTCCGCGCCGTGACCAAATACGAAGCGCGTGGGCAGGCAATAAGTAAAGTCTTTCATATTCTGTGTCCCTCCACTTTTATGTTGCTTTCAAACATTTCCCTTATCTTGTGCGCCATGGCGTCGCCCAGACCCAAATGTCCCTCACGTGTGAGATGCACCGCGTCCAGCCGCGAAACCTCAGCCGAGTCAGAAGCGTCGAAAAATTCGCAGCGCAGCAGTTTTGCAACGCGCGCGTATTCCTTTATCAGATCATAGGACACGCCGATGGCCTGCGGCCCAAAGCACGGCCCATGGCCTGCCTGCATCAGGTTATCGAGAATCGGCGCGGGCGCAGCGATAACGATGCGCGGCGGGTCGCCGTCGGCATCGTGGCCATAAAGCCGAGCGAGGCGCACCAACTGCATCATGCCTTCGCCAATGGTCTTTGCGTTCATGCCGAAACGGCACTTGGTATCGTTGGTGCCGAGCATCAGTATCACCGCGTCCAGCGGCGAATGGCTCATCATGCTCACGGGCAAATGCGCCGCGCCGCTCTTAAAGCCGCCCTCCACCGGATCGTCGAATACGCAGGTGCGTCCATTCAGGCCCTCTTCGACCACGATATAATCGTCGCCCAGCACGCGCTGCATCCGCATCGGCCAGCGCGTATCTTCATCGTATCGGCCGCCGGTAGGCTTATAACCCCAGGTATTGGAATCTCCGAAGCACAATATCCGACGCCTCACTGCCTTTCACTCCTTTGTTGGGACGATGTACCACCGCGCTGTTGCCGCCGCACGCCCGAAGTCGGGCGACGCCCAGACTTAGGAAGCCGCGGCAGGTTGCTCACATTGAACACCTCGTCCTCATATTTATCGGAAAACTTCTGTTTGGCGTTTACATTAAACAGATCGTCCTGAAACACGTCCCGCGGTGCAGCCTTACCCACCTCCGCCTGGCGCTGACGCTCGGTGCGCGCTACGCGGCGACGCTCCTCGCGCACGCGGTTGGCCTGGCTGCGCACGACGTATTCGCTGTCCTCCCAGTCCCGCGCCGGCCTGGCCGCCGGGCGCGCGCTGCTGCGCACAGAGCGGCTTCCCCGCGTCCAGGGATCGTCTACATCGAAAGTATCGTTTTCGTGCGCGAAAAAGTTCTTATCATTGATGATTACACGCTTTTTATGGAACCACACCCAATAGGGCCGCCAGCGCAGTATCCATACCAGAAAATCCATGGCCACGCCGATAATCAGACAGATAATCAGCAGCTTCAGCCAGTTGTTTGCCAGAAATTTCAGGGGCGAACCGCCGCCCGAGAGATTGAACAGGCGCAGTACCCATGCGGCCAGCCCCTTGAGCCAGCCGAGCATGGCATTGACAATCGCATTGGAAAAACCCGTCTGAGTCATATGAAAAACTTCCTCCTAAACCCTGAAACAAGCTCCGCAGCCGCATGCGCGTCACCGGGCTGTCCTATTCCTCCGTGCGTTCAATGAGTCTTAAACTGACGGCGGGCGTTTCCGGTTCAAAGCTGACGTCCGGATAATTCTCCGTTGGAAAGCGCAGCTCACAGCTGTATTCACCCGCGGTCAGATCCGTCAAATCCACAGTGACTGGAATACCGTCCTTTTTGAGTGCTTCAATGGCGCTGCGCGGGCCTGTGGTGTAGACCATGATATCGTCCTGCTGCCAGTCCAGCTGCAGATTATCTGCCTTGCCGACAAAGGTAATGGACACATTGTCAATCCACTCGCTCACGCGTTCCTCGGCGATGGTGATGTTCACATACACCTGCTCCGTAGAAGCATACTTGAAATCACTGAGCAGCGATATCTTCGCGCGCGCGGAAACGTTCTGAGAAGCGCCTTCCACTGAAACCGGCTCGATCATCAGTTCGTTGATACCTGAAAGCAGGTCTGCATCCGCCGCTACTGTGATACTGCCCGGCTGAATGGATATTTCGGATATCGCATAGCCATCTGCCACGCGGCCGGAAACCACATCCTCAATATCGGTGGAAATCGGGATTTCGCGCGTGGGATACACATCCGTCATCACCGTGATGGACGATACAGGGCTGGTCAGCATCGAGCGGTTCACTTCCGCGCCGCTGTAATCGAGCAGTTCGTAGGCCTCGGCGCGCACATAAGAAGTTTCCGCACCGGTAACGTCCGTCCTGACCAGCGCCTGTGAAATGCCGCGCACCACTGAAGCTGCGCCGCTGACGGTAATCACGGAAGGATTGGTTCGCGCAACGTTGTACCAGTAGCTGCCGTCCATTGTTCCGGAAAGCTTCACGTTCACCGGAATAGAACGGGAGTCCAGCGTTTCAAACGTCAGCGTAACTGACGCGGGCATTATATCCGTCACCCGGCCATAGGCGCAAGTGGCTCGCAGCGGCACTTCCTGCGTGCCAGCCGTGCGCACGCTAGAGAGATCCAGCATGACCTGTACATTATCCTGCGAAACCTGACTGTACTGCGTCTGCGCCACTTCAAGCCGAACGGTCACGTTTGAAATCAGTTCGGTGGGATCAGTAAGCATAGCCAAGCCATAGGTCGTCAGCGTAGACTGACTGGTAACATAGCCGTTCACGCCCGAAATGGTCTTGCTGCGCGTGATGGAAGTATTGGTCGTGACCACAAAGTTCCACAGCAGAATTGCCAGCAATAGCGAGAGCAGCTTCATCCATATCCTTCTGGATAGAATTGCCCAAAAGCTCTCGGCGATTTTCTTGATGCAGCTCCACAGCCGCTTAAAGGAGAAATCATGCTTCATGCTTTTTCTCCTTCCCCGCCGGCTCGAATATCCAGGAAGAGAGGGTACGATCCGGCGTGAAGAGTTCCGTGAGAAGTATATTCAGGGATTTGGTATCCAAATAGCGCGTAAGCTTGCCTTCGCGTGCCATGGAAATAATGCCCGTTTCTTCAGAAACGATCAGCGAAACTGCATCCGTGGTTTCGGTAATGCCGATGGCAGCGCGGTGGCGTGTGCCCAGCTCGCGCGAAATAGAATAGTCGTCTGACAGCTGGAGGATGCAGGCCGCCGCCATGATGCGTTCGTCGCGGATAATCATCGCCCCGTCGTGCAGGGGCGTATTGGGTTCGAATATATTCTCGATCAGCTGCGATGAAATCTCAGCGTCGACCACCGTGCCCGATTCCACGATGTCGCCCAGCTTCGTGCTGCGCTCAATTACAATCAGCGCGCCGATTTTCTTTCTGGACATGTCGTTAAGCGCCTTCACAATTTCACTGACATGCTGTTCCATCTGAATATTGCGCTGCACATGCGGCGAGCCGAACAGCTTCCGCGCGATCTTGGACCGGCCCAGCTGCTCAAGTATTCTGCGCAGTTCCGGCTGAAACACAATCACCAGCACGACTACGCCCATGCTGATAATCTGCTCCAAAAGCCAATTCAGCGCGTTGATTTCCAGCACATTTGAAATAAAGGCGAGCACCAGTATGAATATAATGCCCTTAAACAGCGAGCTCGCGCGCGTGTGGCTCACCAACTTGAGCAGATTATAAATCAGTACCGTTAGAATTGCAATATCAAGTATGTTTCGCCAATCCGGGTGGATAAACAGATTGGAAAACAGGTTTCCTATTTGATTCAGAATGTTCTGTATCTGAAGCAAGGCATCCACCTCCGCCTGAATTTATTGCCATAGCACTTTTATTATAATACAAACCGGTCCAAACGCCAAAGCATTTTGGGCCGGTTTTGAAAAATGTTCATTTGTGGTCTATATTTTGTCTATTTTCCTCTTGACGGCTCAAAAATCGATGTGATCCGGATGGTTGGAGTAGCCCAGTCGTCCCTCAAGCGCGTCTAGCGCCGCGATATCCTCGGGTGCGAGCTCGAAATCAAACAGCTGCACATTTTGGCAAATGCGCGACGGCGTGACCGACTTGGGCAGCGGTAAAAAGCCCTTGCTCAGGTTCCACTTGAGGCATACC
>CAKUDW010000118.1 GCA_934645275.1 uncultured Clostridia bacterium | reverse complement strand
GACGATGGGATTGCTCATGATTTATCCTTCCTCTCCAATTTCAGCCGTCGCTCTGCGCGTCGGTATTGAATTCAATGTGCTTTTTGGCTTCCGTTTGCTCCGGCGGATCCAGCTTGGCCGCCGTATAGCTGTAGCCGTCGGTTTCCACGCGAATAGACACGATCGTCGGTACTGCGCCAATGGCGCGATAGCTACCGTCTACCGGCGTAGAAGCAATTTCATCGATTGCGGCAAGGCTCTCCGCATCGGTTGCGCGGCCGAAGGCAGCGTACTGACCGTCGTACTCCGGATAATTGCCCTGCATGATGAAGAACTGACTGGATGCGGTATCGTACTGGCTCTGGCGGGCCATGGAAATGGTCCCTCGGGTATGCGAGACGGAATTCTTAATGCCGTTCTCCTCAAACTCACCCTGGATCACATGGTCAGTACCGCCATAGCCGCTGTTTTCCGGGTCGCCCGCCTGAATCAACACGCCGGGTACAATGCGGAAGAAGCGCTGGCCATCGTAAAAACCGCTGTTGGCCAGCTCCACAAAGTTCGCCACGGTATTGGGCGCATCCTGCACGAAGAGCTCAAAGCGCAGCGCCTTGCCGTTGGAAAGCTCAATCGTAGCCTGCGGATTGGGAATATCTGCAAAGGGCGATTTTTCCTCACAGCCGCCCAGCACCGCCAGCGCCAGCAGACACAGCGCCAGAACGAGCCATTTCTTCAAATTCATACGCTTCACCCCCTCGGCGCAACCAGCACGCGCTTGCGCTCGACCATTTCGTCGATGCGGCGTATGTATTCCTCAATGTTCTTCAGGTTGGCCGCGCGCTCAATGCGCAGATCGCGTCCGCCGAAGAGCCACTTGCTGATGCCGCCCGCGCCCAGCGCCAACACACTGGCCGTCTCTTCCATATTGCCGATGTTGTACAGGCAGGCGCGGCCGGGCTTCGCATAACCCACGTTTTCCAGATTCCCCGCCATGTATTTCTGCCGGTACAGATAATATGGCCGCCAGCCCGCCGCCGTGAGCCTCGCCCGCGCGCAGGCAATCATTTCGCCCGCACCCGTCGCGCTCACCTGGCTGTGTCCCGCACCTGAAACGTGCATTTCCTCGTGCAGGCGGCTCGACCGCTTGATGGACAGTGAATGCACCGTCACGCTTTCAGGCGCAAGCGCAATCACGCGTGACAGCGTTTCATTGAAGATTTCCGGCGTTTCGCCCGGCAATGCGGCAATCAGATCCATATTAATGTCGTCAAAACCGATTTCGCGCGCCAGTTCATATGCAGCGACCGTGTCCGCGCCGCTGTGACTGCGGCCGATGCGCTCAAGTGTCGCGTCGCAAAAGGTCTGCGGATTCACGGAAATTCGGGAAATATTCATATCTCTGAGCATTTCCAGCTTCTCGCGATCGATGGTATCGGGCCGTCCCGCTTCCACCGTCCATTCGCACGCATTGGGAAACGCCGCCTGCGCCGCAACAAGGATTCGCCTGAGCTGTTCGCAGCTGATGGATGTGGGTGTGCCGCCGCCGACATAGGCCGCCCGCACATGCCGCCCCGCGGCGCGCATCAGCTCGGCGCTGCCCTCGATTTCACGAATCAGCGCCTCGACGTACGGTTCGACCAGCTTGCGATTGCGTCCTATTTCGCCGGACGAAAACGAGCAATAGGTGCAACGCGTCCGGCAGAAGGGAATACCGATGTACAAATCGAAGCTGTCCTCCTCTGGTACGCGCACGCCGCGCTGCATTTGCTCGATTTCGCACAGCAGCGTCGCGCGATCCTCGGACACATCAAATTCGCGCATGACCCGCGCCTTCGCTTCCGCCACGCTCAGGCCCATATCCAGCCCCTCGTAGAGCAATCGCGTAGGACGTATGCCGGTCAGCGAACCCCACGGGGGCTGCATGCCGGTAATTTCCTTCAGCAACTCATACAGCGTCTGCTTCACCTGACGCTTGCGCGCGCGGCGCACCACGATATCTGTACCCTCGGGCATGGGGCGTTCCAGGCGCACGTGCCTTTCACCGCAGCGCCAGATATCCGCTACGGTTCCGTCGCCCGTTTCCACTTTGTGGACGTAGTCTGCGCCGTGCGCCGCCTCCGCAACCTGCACGTCACCCAAAAACAGGCGCAGCATATCGCCGATATCGCAAAGAAACTCTACGGCGGGCGTAGATACCGTAACCATCATAAATTGTACCTCGCGCGCTCGCCGCCGAGCGTAGTTTCAGGGCCGTGGCCGGGATAGACGCGCGTTTCAGCAGGCAGCGCGAACAACGCCCGCAGCGACGCGCGCATCTCGCGTGGACTGCCGCCGGGCAAATCTACGCGCCCAAAACCCGCGCAGAACAGCGTATCGCCGCTGAACAGCCGCGCCTGTACCGCATCGTACAGGCAGACGGAGCCAGGCGTGTGGCCGGGCGTGTGCAGCGCCTCAAATTTCAGGCCGCAGAGCTCAATCTGCGCCGCATAGGCCTGCGTATCCAGCCGGTTTGGACTGGGCAGTGCGGAACACATGGCATTGTAGGAATTGCGCTGTGCATCGCAGAGCATATCCACATCCTGCGCATGCACGAAGATGGGCGCGCCCGTTTCGGCCTGAAGCGGCTGCGCGGCGAGAATGTGATCGAAATGACCGTGCGTGAGCAGTATGCCGCCCAGCTTCCGCCCGGATACGGCGATTGCATGCCTGAGTGCGGAAATATCGTCACCCGGGTCGATCAGCGCGCAGTCATCGCGCCCCTCCGCACACAGCAGATAGGCGTTTTCCTGATACGCGCCGCAAACGATTTTCTGAATCGTATATTCCATATTAGAATTCCTTCCTGCTGTCCAGCAGTATGGTCACGGGGCCGTCGTTCACCAGAGAAACCTCCATATGTGTGCGGAAACGCCCGGTCTGCGTGCGCACGCCGGCCTGGGCCACGCGCTCCACCAGCATTTCAAACAGCGGCTCGGCAATTTCAGGCCGCGCCGCGCGGATAAAGCTGGGACGGCGTCCATGGCGCGCGTCGCCCAGCAACGTGAACTGCGAAACCAGCAGCACGCTGCCACCGACGTCCGCCAGCGAAAGGTTCATCTTGTCGTCCTGGTCCTCAAATACGCGCAGACCTGTGATCTTTGATGCGCAGTAGGCGACGTCCGCCTCGGTATCGCCCTCTTCCGCACCCACAAGCACCATATAGCCCGCGCCGATTTCGCCCACCAGCTCGCCCGATACCGTAACCGAGGCGCGCGTTACTTTCTGCACCACACAGCGCATTGCTTCATCCTCCGTCTATTTCTTCCGTTTAGCCGGATACGCGGCTGACCTCGATCACGTCCGTCATGCGGCGCATGTCGTGGATAATCTTATTGAGCTGCTGCGTATCCTTGATGACTATGGACACGTTGAACACATATTTGCCGTCCTTGCCCGCATGAACTGTCATGGCGCTGACCGGTACGCTGCGCGACGCCAGCATCACCGAAATTTCGGCCAGCAGCCCCGTGCGGTTATAAGCAATCAACCGGATTTCCGCTTCATAGGAGGTATCCGCGCTCTGAGACTGCCACTCCACATCGATCAGCCGATCCTTTTCCACGCCTGCGTCCTTCAGGCTCACGCAGTCGGCGCGATGCACCGACACGCCGCGACCGCGGGTAATATAGCCAATGATATCATCGCCCGGCAACGGATTGCAGCAGCGCGCAAAGCGCACCAGCATGCCGCTCTCACCCTTCACCACTACGCCGTTGGAAGCGGTTTGCTGCTGCTTTTTGGGCTTATCCTCCTCGGGATGCGCACCATCGGCCAGCGCCGTGAGCGCCTCTTCGGGCTTCACATTCTTCTTGTACTCATCCACCAGGCGGTTGATTACCTGCGCGCAGCTCAACCCGCCAAAGCCCACCATGGCGCATACGTCGTCCATACTTTGAGCGGAAAAGCGCTTCAGAATCGTATCGCCCGCTTCGCCCTTCACGAGTTGCGAGAGCTGATAGCCCAGCCGCTTGGCTTCCTTATCCAGCATATCGTGGCCCAGCGCCACGTTTTCCTCGCGCTGTTCCTTTTTCAGCCAGGCACGAATCTTGGTCTTGGCCTCGCTGGTCTTAACGATATTCAGCCAATCGCGACTCGGGCCACGGGACGAAGCAGATGTCATGACCTCCACAAAGTCGCCGGTTTGCAGCTGCGAGGCCAATGGCACGATGCGGCCGTTCACCTTTGCCCCGATACAGCGGTTACCCACCGCCGAATGGATGCGATAGGCGAAATCCAACGGCGTTGCGCCGCGGGGCAGCGAAATCACATCGCCCTTAGGCGTGAACACGAACACTTCGTCCGCGAACAGATCGACCTTTACCAGCTCGCCGAATTCGCCCGGGTCGCGCGCGTCGCTCTGCCAGTCCAATATGCGGCGCAGCCAGCTCAGCTTCTGGTCCAGCTCGTTTTCGCTGACGCGGCCCTCCTTGTAGCGCCAGTGCGCGGCAATGCCGTATTCCGCGGTGCGGTGCATGTCAAAGGTGCGAATCTGCACTTCGAAGGGACGTCCCTGATTGACCACTGTGGTATGCAGCGACTGATACATGTTCGGCTTCGGCATGGAAATATAATCCTTAAACCGGCCCGGCACCTGCGGCCAGAGCGTATGCACCACGCCCAGCACAAAATAACAGTCCTGTTGGGTATTCACAAGCACGCGAATGGCGATCAGATCGTTGATCTGGTCGAAGGTCTTGTTCTGGGATTTCATCTTTTTATAGATGGAATAGAAGTGCTTGGGACGGCCCTCGATTTCATATTTAATGCCCGCCGCACGCAGCTTCGCGCCCAGCTGGGTAGATACGTCGGAAATCAGTTTTTCGCGTTCCTCGCGCTTCATGCCCACCAGACGCACCAGTTCATAGTAGGCCTCCGGATCGATGTAGCGCAAAGCCAGGTCTTCCAGTTCCCACTTGATGGTGTATACGCCCATGCGGTGCGCCAGCGGCGCATAGATATCCAGCGTTTCACGCGCGATGGGCAACTGGCGCTCGGGCCGTTGATACTTCAGCGTACGCATATTATGCAGGCGATCGGCCAGCTTGATCAGCACCACGCGAATATCCTTGGCCATGGCCAAAAACATCTTGCGCAGTGTTTCGGCCTGCGCCTCCTCGCGCGAGGCGAAGTTCAGCTGGTTGAGTTTGGTCACGCCATCCACCAGCAGAGCGACCTCCTGGCCAAATTCCTGCTCGATGACCTCCAGCGTAACGCCCTCCACATCTTCCACGCAATCGTGCAGCAGACCTGCGGCAATCGTGGTTGCATCCAGCATCAGATCGGTCAAAATCACGGCCACGGCGCAGGGGTGATTGAAGTAAGGCTCGCCGGATTTGCGCTTCTGACCCTCGTGCGCCTTTTCGGCAAACGCATAGGCACGCCGCACGAGATCCATATCGTCTTCAGGGTGGAACTTGCGTATGCGGCGAATCAGCTCGTCCAGGCTCATACAGCCGCAGCTCGTGCTATCCATCATCTCAAATCCGCCTCCCTTCAAACCATCTGCTTGCAGGCCTGCATGCGACGCCAAACTGCGCTTGAGTCCGGATCCGTCCTGCGTGCGGGCAGCAATTCCGCTGAAAACGGCTTCTCGCGTACGGCAATCAACTTCATGTCCAACAGCGCCAACACCGACAGATGACACGCCGTCGCCGTTTCACCGCTCTCCGCTGCCAGTGCGCGCGAAAGCGCTTCCATGTCCGCGAGCCGCAGCGGCCGCGCCTTCAACCGTCTGAACGCCTTGTATACCTCGCGCATGCCGTCCACATCGGGTATGACGGCGGCGAGACCCGCGTCTGCATCCTCCAGTGAAAGTACTTCGACGCCTTCAAGTCCTGCCGGTTCAGGCACGCCCGCCAGCACCAGCGTGCGCACCGCGGGCGGCAGTTGCCCGATATGCTCCGGACAGACGATCACGCTTGAAAACGCGCGCGCATCGTCCGGCATGCGGCCGATCAGCAAATCCGGCGGCGTCACATCCGCGCCGTCCATGATCTGCCGCGCAATTTCCAGCGAGCCGCACAGCACCCACGTGCCTTGCACCGCCTCTTCCAGCCGTGTACAGAGCGCGCCCAGCGCAATCGGCCTCGGCGCATCGCCAAAAACGATATCCCTATTATAGAACAATTCTGTTAAGAATCTGCGCTGCAGCGCATCCTCCTGCGGGCGTGCCGAAGCAATTCTGTCCGCCGCGTCCGTCTCACGCACAGCGCGCAGCATCAGCTGCACGTCCGTGCGGCCGTTCCACTGGTTCAGCTGAGGTGTAAACAGTATTTCCGCTTCGTCGCCCAGACGGCGCGCCATTTCGCCCGCGCCAAAGAATATCCCCGTGCGGCGCGCCCCGCCCTGACTGGCCAGTATGCGCAGATGTGCGCCCTGCGCGCCGATGGCGCGCGTCTC
>CAKUDW010000117.1 GCA_934645275.1 uncultured Clostridia bacterium | reverse complement strand
CCTCCGGGTCGATCTCTGACAGCATATCGTGCAGCTGCCGCCGTCCGCCGGGCTGCGCCGCAATGTCCATCAGCGCGCGGCGCAATTCCGCGTCGCAGCGCTCGGAAAAGGCCATGGGACGCGTGACCGCATTGATATACAGCCCCGTGCCGCCGCAGAGCACTGCGCGTTTGCCGCGATTCAGTATATCCGCAATGCAGCTGTTCGCCATTTCCCGGTACCTGGCTGCGGAAAACTTCTCCGCCGGATCAATCACGCCAAGCATGTGGTGCGGTACGCCGCGCATCTCCGCCACCGTCGGACTGGCTGTAAGAATATCCATGCCGCGATAGACCTGCATGGAATCGGCGGAAACCACCTCGCCGCCCGCCTTCAGGCACAATTCGACTGCGCACGCGGTCTTTCCAGACGCAGTAGGCCCCGCAACTACCGTAAGCTTCGGTTTCATCATAATTACTGTATCCGCTTGAACATCTTTTCAAGCTCGCGCTTCGAAATGACCTTCGCCACCGGTCTGCCGTGCGGACAGGTGGACGGCGCGCCGGTCGCCATCATCTGCGAAATCAGCGCTTCTATTTCAGATTGTGTGAGCGCATCCCCGCCCTTGACCGCACTCTTGCAGGCCATTTGCATGATTTCGCCGCGGCGCACATCCACCGTAGCCGCCTTGAGTTGCCCCAACGATTGCAGCATTTCTAGAAAAATTGGACGTATTTCGGCCTTGCCCATCACAAAAGGCACAGCCAACACGCGAATATCCTGCGCGCCGAAGGGTTCGATGCGATAGCCCGCCTCTTCCAAAACTGTCATGTTTTCCTCTATGGCGGCAATTTCGCGCGCGGACAGGTGCAGCACCAGCGGCACCAGCAACTCCTGCGAGGCCTCGCCTGCCTGCGCTCTGCGCATCAGCTTTTCATATTGCAAACGCTCATGCGCGGCATGCTGATCGATCAGCAGCAGCTTATCCCCCGCTTCAGCCAATATGTACGTCTTAAACGCCACGCCAATCAGCCGGAATTCAACCGGCTCAGGACGCGATTCGGATGCGGGCTGAATAGCCTGACCCGGACCAGGATTCGGCGCGGCTGTTGCTTCCTCCGGCGCACCTACCTGCTGCGCAGCGCTTTCCTGTCGTCCTTCCTGACTGCGGCGCAACGTCGAGAGCCCGGAGGTCATCACCTTTAACGGCCGCGCGTCGATATCCGCGACCGTGTCCTCGCGCAGCATCCGCGCTCCGGACGGCGCGAAACCCAACCGCAGCTGTTCGGGTTTGGCCACATTCTCCGAACGGCGCGACGGCTCAACGGGAACCGCCGTTCGCTCGACAGGCGTTTCCAGCGCCGGTTCGGGCTTTGGCGCTTCAACCCTTGGCGCAGGCGTTTTTTCAGGAAGCTGCGCCGAAGATTTTACGCCTTCCAGCGGAATCTCCCGCACCGCGCTCCTGCGCTCCAGCACGGGCGTATCCTGCGTAAGCTTTTCAATCTCCAGAACGCGCTCGCCCTCGAATGCCCGATTCAACAGCTTTTCGCAAGCCGCGCGCATCATTTCCTCATCGCGGAAGCGTACCTCAAGCTTATTGGGATGCACGTTTACGTCCACTGCCGTGGGCGGCAGCGTCAGATTGAGCACACACATCGGATACATGCCGATCGTTACCCTCGAGCGGCATACCTGCTCCAGCGCGCGCGAAAGCAACGGACAGCGCACGCTGCGCCCATTGATGAAGAATAACTGGTGTGCGCGCGTGGCTTTGGCCAGCTCGCCCACGCCGATCAGACCGCTGATGCGAACGCCGCCCTCTGCCGCATCGAGCTCCACCATCTTTTCCGCGGTTTCGCGGCCGTACACGGCAAAAACCGCATGGCGCAGCTTGCCGTCGCCAAAGCTGTGGTAAAGCGTATTGCCGCCGCTGATAAAGCGCATGGATACGCCCGGATTACCCAGCAACAAGCGTGCCGCTGCGTCGCTCACCAATCCACCCTCATAGGATGGCTTTTTCAAAAAGGCGCGGCGTACTGGCACGTTGAAGAACAGGTCGCGCATCACGATCGTAGTTCCCTGCGGGCACCCCGCTTCCTGAACACGGATATTCTGGCCGCCCTCACTTGAGTAGCGCATGCCGGAGGGCTGATCCTTTGCGCGCGTCGTCATTTCAATCTTTGAAACGGCGGCAATTGAGGGCAGCGCCTCGCCGCGAAAACCCAACGTGCGAATATCGTCCAACTGCTCCGCGCGCTGCAATTTTGACGTGGCATGGTTTTCAAACGCCAAACGAACCTGACCCGGCTCAATGCCGCAGCCGTTGTCCGTAACGCGCAGATAATCGATGCCGCCGCCGCGTATTTCCACCGTAATGGAAGTCGCGCCGGCGTCCAGCGAGTTTTCAATCAGTTCCTTGACCACAGAGCCGGGCCGCTCCACCACCTCGCCAGCGGCAATGCGCCCGACCGTTGCGGCATCCAACACGCGAATCGGCATGGTTTTCGTTCACCTCCACGCAAGGGAAAATCAAAATGTGCTCTTTAAGAGGCAACCGCCGTTTCAAGCAGGCTTTTCTGCAATTCAAAATAGAAACCGAAGGTTTACCAGACATAAATCAGGATTTGAATACACAGAAATGCCGAAAACGACGCCGGAAATGCCACTTGACAAATTTAGAAACGCATTTTAGATTCTTCGCGCCTTTTCCTTCAGTTCAAACAGCTTGTTCAGTGCCTCAATGGGCGTCATGCTCACCACATCCAGCGCGGTAATTTCATCCACCAGCGCCATCGGGCGAATTTCATCGAAACCGAGCTGCCGCTCGTTGGTCACCCTGCGCTTATCCAGTATGCTCTTGCCGATGGACCCCTTCACCTGATCGTCCACCTCGAGCCGCGCCATAATCTGCCGCGCGCGCGCGATGACCGATTTGGGCAGCCCCGCCAGCTTGGCCACAGCCACGCCGTAGCTTCTATCCGCACCGCCGGGCACGATTTTGCGCAGGAAAATCACGTCCTCACCCATTTCGCGTGCCGTAATGCGGTAATTTACCACACCCGGCAGTTGGCCCTCCAGCTCGGAAAGCTCGTGATAGTGCGTGGCAAACAGGCAGCGCGCGCCGCACTTTTCACCCGCGATGTATTCCACTGCCGCCCATGCGATGGACAAGCCGTCGAACGTAGACGTGCCGCGCCCCACTTCATCCAGTATCAGCAGCGACTTCGGCGTAGCGAATTTCAGTATGGTCGCCATTTCGCTCATTTCCACCATAAAGGTAGACTGGCCGCCGTACAGGTCGTCCGAAGCGCCGATGCGCGTAAATATCCTGTCCGTCAATGCAATATCCGCGCTGTCTGCGGGCACAAAGGAACCGATGTGCGCCATCAGCACGATCAGCGCCACCTGCCGCATGTAGGTGGATTTACCTGCCATGTTGGGGCCGGTGATAATCATTACGCGATGGTCACTGTCCAGCTGCGTATCGTTGGGCACAAACTTTTCCCGGCCGATGGAATCCTCCACCACCGGATGGCGGCCGTTGGCAATTTCATAGCGCCCCTCGTCGTTAATTGCGGGCCGCGCATAATTGTACAGCGAGGCCACGCGTGAGAGCGAGAGCAACGCATCCAGCGTCTTCATGGCCTGCGCCGTAATCTGAAGCCGCGGCAGCATATCCTTCATCTGTCTGCGAATATCGCAAAACAGGCTGTACTCCAGGCGCAGCGCGCTCTCCTGCGCGCCCAGTATCTTATTTTCCAGCTCCTTGAGTTCCTCGGTGATGTAGCGCTCGGCGTTTGCAAGCGTCTGCTTGCGCGTGTAACGATACGGTACCTGGTCGGAAAGCGAGCGCGCAACCTCGATATAATAGCCGAAGACACGATTGTAACCGATGCGCAGGTTCTTGATGCCCGTCGCCTCGCGCTCCTTCTGCTCCAGCGCTGTCAAATACGCCTTGCCATTGAGCGCAATTTCGCGCAGCTTGTCCAGCTCGGCGCTATATCCTTCGCGGATAATGCCGCCGTCGCGCACGGAGACCGGCGCCTCGGGGTTCACGGCGCGCTCAAGCGTTTCCGCAAGCTCGGGCACCTCGTCCAGTGCTTCAAAACTGCTTCTGAGAAGCCTTGTCTCAAAGCCTGCGCCGCATTTCTTCAGCGCCGGCACGGCCTGAAGCGAATTCTTCAGCGCCAGCGCGTCTCTCCCATTAATCGCCTCATAGGCAATGCGGCTGAGCAGGCGCTCTACATCGTATACGCCGGAGAGAATTTCGCCCAGCTCCGCAGAAGCCATCGGATCGGCCATCAGCTGCGCCACGGCGTCCAGGCGCGCTTCAATTTCGCTCTTTTGTTGAAGCGGACGCTCGATCCATGATCTGAGCATTCGGCTGCCCATGGCGGTTTCAGTCTTATCCAGTATCCACAGCAGCGAGCCCCGCCGGGCCTTCGTACGACTCGCTTCGGTAAGCTCCAGATTGCGCAGCGCAACCTTATCCAGCGCCATATATTTCTCGCTCTCGTAGGGCGTAGCGCGCAAAATATGCGTCAGCGCATTTTTCTGGGTATCCGTAAGGTAGGCTAACAGCGCGCCTGCAGCGCAGACCGCCAGCTTCTGTTCCTCAAAACCCAGCTGCTTTACATCGCTGCCGAAGTGTGCCGCCATGCACTTGGCGGCCACAGCGTACTGAAACGCCGCCACATCCGGCGTAAAGGCGCTGGCTGCGCGCTCCGAATCCATCTCGCGCAGCGCTTCGACATCGTTCACAATCAACTCACTGGGCGATATGCGCGCCAACTCGTCGGCCAGACAATCGCGCGCGCTGGAAATTTGGTAGAGATAGAATTCGCCGGTTGAAATATCACAAAAGGCACAGCCCGCCTGATTCTTTCGAATGGCCAGCGCACAGATATAGTTAGCGCGCTTTTCTTCGAGCATGTTGCTCTCGATCACCGTACCGGGCGTAATCACGCGAATAACCTGGCGCTCGACCAGTCCTTTGGAAAGCGCAGGGTCGGTCATCTGTTCGCAAATGGCCACCTTGTAGCCCTTGGCAATCAGCTTTTGGATATACATATCCACCGCATGATATGGCACGCCGCACATCGGCGCGCGCTCGGACAGACCGCAATCCTTGCCAGTAAGCGTAAGCTCCAGCTCGCGCGAGGCCAGCTTCGCGTCATCAAAGAACATTTCATAAAAATCGCCGAGACGGTAGAACAGTATCGCGTCCGGATACTGTTCCTTCGTATCGAGATATTGCTGCATCATCGGCGTTACCGGCATCTTCTGTATTCCCTCCGATTTTGTCCCGTACAAAAAGCGAATCTCTTCAGCGCTCTATCAGTGGCAGCCCCTGCAGCTCTCGCAGCTTCCGCTGCACTCGCTGCCGTCGTCCATGCGGCCGGTCACAATAAATTGAAGCACCTGGTTAATCTGGCCAATCAGACCGTTGAAATCGCTGCGCGCCTGCGTAAGTTCCGCAATGTCGTCCACCAGCTGAAGCTTTTCGTGCAGGTCGTCCATTTCGTCGGAAAGGCGCTTCATCGCAGCGGGGTCTGGATTTTCGGCCTCCATCAATTCCTGAATTGCGCCGCGCTTTTCCAGATATGCGGACATCATTTCCGCAGCCTGCGCGTTCTGCATCGCCTTTTCCTCGGCAGCCTTCATGCGCTTATATGCGTCGCTCTCCAGCAGGGCCTCGCCAAGCTCGCGGGTCTTTTCAAATACCTTATCCATGTTTCATATCTCCTTTTCCTTCAAATCTTTTTTCCGCGCAGCGTATTGCGCCCCGCAGAGGTGATTTCCGCTTCTACAAATTTACCAGTCAGCTCGCTGCCGCCTTCAAAGTTAACCATGTGGCCGCGCGGCGTGCGGCCGCCGACGGTCTGCGCATTTCGGGTGGAGACGCCCTCCACCAGCAGCGTTTCACGCTTGCCCACCTGCGCCTGAAGCGTTTCGGCAGATATCGCCTGCTGAAGCTCGATCAGACGCTGAATACGCGCCGATTTTTCCTCGGCAGTCACGGGATCGGGCATTTCCGCCGCGCGCGTGCCCCGGCGCGGCGAATAAATAAAGGTATAGGCTGCATCAAAGCGTACCTGGCGCACCAGCGACATCGTATCCTCAAACTGCGCCTGCGTCTCGCCCGGAAAGCCGACGATAATATCGCTCGTCAGGCCGATATCCGGCCGCGCGCGGCGCAGCTTTTCGACCAGTGTCAGATAGTGCTCGCGCGTGTAGCGGCGGTTCATCTGCCTGAGAATTTCATTATTCCCCGCCTGTACCGGCAAATGCAGCGCCGGCATCAGATGTTCGAGTGTGCCGTAGGCGTCGATCAGCTCGTCGGACAAGTCCTTCGGATGCGACGTCATAAAGCGTATCCGCGGCACACCCAACGCGTCAAGCCTGCGCAACAGGTTTGCAAAGTCCGCGCCGCCGCCCCGATAGGAATTCACGTTTTGCCCCAGCAGCGTAATCT
>CAKUDW010000116.1 GCA_934645275.1 uncultured Clostridia bacterium | reverse complement strand
GGTGTGGAACGACTATCTGCTCCCCTATCTGGTGCTGGACCAGACCAAGTACCGCACCATCCCGATTCACATTCAGTACTTGCAGGGCAGCTACGGCCAGGTCGACCTGGGCGGCACGATGGCGCTGATCATGCTTTCCATCGTCCCGATCATCATCTTCTATATCTGCTGCCAGAAGCACATTATTAAGGGCGTTACCGCAGGCGCGGTAAAGGGCTGACGATCCATTTGAACCGTCCGATCGCAAAAGTATGTATCGGACGGTTTTTTCTTGCAACTTTTTGGCCCTGCTTTCTGTCAAATTAGCGGTTTGCAATAATTGGCACAACGTTCACGGCGGCGTGGCGGTTGATGAAACAGAAAGGAATGATCCGATGAAAAGACTGTTCCAGGTTCTGGCGCTGATATCGGCGCTGATGCCATGCATTTCATCACCTGCTGTGGGCGAAGCCTGTGCGCGCCCAGCATATCCAGCCTTTGCAGATAGTGCGCCGTCCATTGTGAACTCCAGCAGCGCCGCGCCCGGTGCGGCGGAACAACCGCTTGGTTGCGGCGCGTTCAGCGCCCGCTATCCCGGTTATGTCGCATATAAGGGCGATTCCTATACATCGACAAGCCAGACGGAGGGCTGGTGCGAAGCAGATCGCCTGTTCACCGCAAACTACTTCTCCTTTGAGGTCACGAACTGCGAATCTTTCGTCTCGCTCCGCAAGGAAGCCGACCAGAATTCTGAACGAATTCTGAAAGTCGGCAAGGGCGAAGTGGTGTATGTAAACGGCGAATACGGTGCGTGGTCTCTGTGCCTCTATTCAGGGCGCTATGGCTGGATTAAAACGCAGTATCTGCGCTCTGTTGATCCCTGGTTCAATAGAGCTGAGGTATACTATTCCAATATTTCCTGCGATGAGCCTGAAAATGACAGCCGCGATTATCAGTACTCGGCGCGAGCGCTTTCGGCCGACGATGTCGAAGCCTACGCATCGTCTGAACTGACCGACGCCTACGGCAGTTACCCTGCCTGGAAAGCCTGCGATGGATACACGACGTCTACCTGGTCAGAGGGCGTCAGTGGCGTCGGCAGGGGCGAGTATCTCGGCTTCCGCTTTGAACCAGCCTATGTCACGAGCCTGTCCATCTGGTGCGGCTTCCATAAGGACACACGCCTGTATTACAAGAACAATCGCCCAAAGGAGCTCGGCATTTGGGTCGGTGACGAGTATCAGGGCTTATATGAATTTGATGATATTATGGAAGAGCACGTTCTGTCCTTCGATGAACCGATCTATGCCGGCAATGTAGAGTTGCTCATCTATTCCGTCTACAAGGGCAACGAACACAACGATACCTGCATATCCGAAGTAGAAATCCGCGTTTGGCATTGACCAAAGCTTGCGCAAAAAAATGCAAGGTGAATTCACCGTTTGATGGGCGGCGGTCTCACGGTGTTGGCAAAGCCATCACCCCGACAGGCGCTAAAAAGCGCTGCAATGCCGTGAAGTGAAAACTGCAATGAGCGCATCGAAACCGCCGCGCCGACAGCTTTGTTGCGCGCAAGTCAACCGCCGCTGCGCATAGGTGCAACGGCGGTGACTGCAACAGAATATATAAGCAATTCTACAGCTTCTGATTGATAAGCGTACCCGAACCTTGTTTTGCAAGGCTCGGGCAGCACCATCCCGGCGCTCATTCAAGCGCCACCGTAAAGCAATCCTCGGCGTGCGCCTGCTCCGCAACGCGCTGCCAGTACTCGGCGGGCGCTTCGCCGTCGCGCCGGTCGACTTTTTGAGTGGGTATGAACGTCAGACTGTCAGGCAGCTCCGTCACCGGCGACTCGCCGCTCAATACGTAATGCAGAACCGTGCATGTCTGTCCGTTCCTCTCCACTGTCTCAGCTTCGCAGTTCATACTTAAATGCCATTCTACGTTTTTGACTTTACCATCCGGTGCCGCGAGCAGATACCACGCATAAGCGGGATCCACGTCGCTCGCGTCATTTACAACAACGTCGTACTGAATCAGCACAGAGGCCGTATCAAACCGCATTGCCTGAAGAATGACTATCCTGCCCGATAGGTCAAACATCATGGGCGACGCCAGCTCATAAGCAGCAGCGGCTGAGGGCGGCGCTATTTCCACCTCGACCGTCAGCTCTGTCAGCGGCCGGAATAAGCCGGAGTTCGTCAGCGCAGCGCATATCTCCGCACTCTCCGTCCCATCGCCGAGCGCCTGCTGAAAGGCTTCATAGCTGTTGACATAGCACAACGGAAGATCAGCCGCCACGCCCAGCACCCCTGACGCTTCCAGCGCCCTGATGACGTTATAGGCCGCATCTCCGGGCTCCGCAAAGCAGAGCTCCACAGCGCTGTACTGCGTCTGAACGGCCTGCATGTCAGCGGTAAACGCGCAAACATGCACCCTGGCCGTCAGTTGTCGGTCGATACCGTGCGCCCAGCCAAACGAGCACCAGCTGGTATAGGCGTCAGCATTCGGCGTCAGGCGCACGATCGCGCCGTCCCCAATGCTCTCATCACTCCCACCGTAGGGAAAGCCGGGCACATAACCCTGCGCCTCGTCGCGCGCGCTCAGCCCGTAATCGTCGATCTCAGCCCAAGTGACATAGTATACCGGCTCGTCTCGCGCCGATGATACGGACCACGACAGGTTCAGCGTGCTCTGATCCACAAGATATTCGTCCAGCGTGAGCCGCACGTCGCTGTCGCCAGCCTGATCCGCGTTCCGCACAAGCGCCGCTTCGGCTTCCTGGCTCGGCATCCTTGAGCCGAATATTCGCTTCAGTATATTTGAATGAAGCGACGCGGCTATGGCGGTTCCGATCAGCAGAATCGCTATTACAAGCGCAAAGGCCGCCGTTCTGCCCCTGCGTTTCGCCCACCCCTTACCATTGAGCCGCGCCGCTATCCGCGCCTGCGTTTTCATTTCAAGCGCGCGGTCAGGCTGAATACGATCAAAGGCAGCCTTATAGTCCTCCCTCAGCATTCACATCCACCTCCCTGCTCTCAGTCAGCCTCACCTTCAGTCGTTCCCGTCCCCGTGCAAGGCGAGAGCGGATCGTCGCGGGCTTGACGTCCAGCGCCGCCGATATTTCATCCACGGTCATTTCTTCGTAATAATAGAGATGAATAACCGTCCGATAGCGACTCGGCAGGCCGTCTAACGCGCGGTTCAGCGCATCAAAGCGCTCGCCGCTCTCTCGCTGCTCCGCCGATTCTGGAATCGCCTCGACAGTTTGAACATAGCGCCGCCACGCGCTTCTGAACAGATTCACCGAGCGATTCGCCGTCGCGCGCAGCAGCCACGCCTTCAGCTGCTCATCACTTTCAAACGCCGTTCCACACTTCGCCAGGCTCAGGAATACTTCCTGATAAACGTCCTCCGCATCTGCACGGCTGCGTGTACGGGCATATGCAAGGCGATAAACCATGGACGAATAGCGCCGCAGCGCTTGCAGCACATCGTCACTGCACATCTGTGTCATGCTCATCCCCCTTTCACTCTGAATACAACGCAGCGCTGCAAATAATTGCAAAAAATGATTTCGTTAAAAATTTTAACATGGAAGGCGCGTCGCATGCAAGCGTACCCCGGCGATAGACGAATACTCCCGACTATTGAAAAGGCCCGCGCAGGATCGCCAGCAAAAGCAAATTCGGCGGTCTTGTACGATTTATCTGGTACTTGAGGCGTATCAACAGCGAAAAGAAATGATTCTGACGGTCGGAATCTCATCTGAAAATCTGGAATACTCTAGCAAAAATCGGCGAGGATGATCGTGGCGGGGGCGTTTGCTTCCCCGTCCACAGGCTTGTCAAAAATTTTTGACAAGTTGAAGCGCCCAGAACACAATGTTCCGGGCGCTTCAGGATGTTGACAAAGCCAACAGACCGCCATACGCTGAGAAACCCCGCAAGGCAAGGAAACGCGGGCTGCAAATGAGGGCGCATACATAAAACGCACCGAAGACTTTGCGAGGCAAGCAAGAATTCCGACTTTCTCAGAAGCTGTTCCGGAAATTTTTGCGGTTGCTGGGTTTGGCAGCAGTCTGAAACAAAAGCGCCCTGGCAAATGCCAGGGCGCTCTATTTATGCGGTCACCGCTTATTTCAGCGTGATAATCACGCGGCGATAGGGTTCTTCGCCCTCGGAATGCGTGGTGACCTCGGGGTCATTCTGAAGCGCGGAATGCAAAATGCGGCGCTCATTGGGGTTCATGGGTTCCAGCGCAACGCGGCGGCCGCTCTTCTTGGCGCGGTTGGCCATGCGCACGGCCAGCTTGCGCAGCGCTTCCTCGCGCTTGGCGCGATAATTCTCCGTATCCAGCGATACGCGCAGATATTCCTCGCGGTCACGGTTCACATTCAGGCTGGTCAGATACTGAAGGGCGTCCAGCGTTTCGCCGCGGCGGCCAATCAGAATAGACATATTCTCGCCGGAGAGCTGCATGCGCAGCTGCGCTTCACTTTCGCACACGGCGATTTCGGCGGGCACACCCATATGCTCGGTCAGGCCCTTCAGGAAATCGCGGGCGCGGCGTGCGGTATCGCTCAGCTGATCCTCGGCCGTTTCCACAAAGGGTTCGGCGGGTTCCATGGGCGCGGCCACGGTCACGGGTTCGGCGATGCCCTCGCGGGGCTGCTCTTTGCGCTCCTTGCGGGCACGCGGCTTACGCTCCTTCTTCTCGGGCTTAGGCTCAGCTTCGCTCGCGACAGGCGCAACCGTCTTTTCCTTTTCCTCGGCGGCCTTAGGTGCGGGCGCTTTGCGCTCCTTCTTTTCCTTAGGCTGCTTTTTGGCGCCCTTTTCGGGCTGATCCAACGTAAACACGGGCATTTCGATGTCGAAGGAGTGATCCTCCCCCTTTACCGTGAGACGCACCTTCGCGGGCTTGGCAAACATGCCGAACAGCCCGGTGCTACCCATGTCGAGAACCTGGGTTTCGACTTCGTCGACAGTGCAGCCAAGTTCCGCCAGGCCATTCTGAATGGCGTCTTTGACGGTCTTGCCACTGGCTTCAATTACTTTGTTCAAGGCTATATGTCTCCTTATTTGGCTAAACTCATTTGATGCTCTGGTCCTCGCCAGCGTCGGCCGCAGCTTCGTTTTCGCGATCCTTGCGGTCGAAATACCAGTTCACGGCGACCTGCTGCACGATCTGGATCACGTTCGCAGCCATCCAGTAAATGGCGAAGGCCGCATTGTATCCGGCGCAAATCCACAGCGAGAACAGGGGGAAGAACCATTTCATGAACCCGCTGTTCATGGCGTTTGCGGCCGCCTGCTGATCGGCATTTTCGGACTGAGCGGGCTGCTGATTGCCACTGGTGAACTTGGTCATCAGGAACTGGCTGACTGCAGCCAGCAGCGGCAGAACAAACAGGCCGTTGGCGTACTGGAAGAGATTGGCAAAGGACGTGGGCAGCGTCAGCACGGGCTTGAAAAACAGCAGATTCAACTGCATGCTGGTAAATGCGTTCGCGCCGTACTGCGCGGCGATGGCGGCGTACTGGTCGGTGGCCAGGAACGCGCGCGCGGCTTCGATATTCTCCGCCGTCAGAATGCTGGAGGACTTGACCTGCGCAATGGTCTTGAGGCCGTCGCCCACCTTGGGCAAAATAGTGGCCATAAAGGAATCGGGCTGGAATACGTTCTTAATCCACAGCCAGCTCTGCAGCGCGGGCACTTCGCCGGTATCGCGGATCTGCAGAATCATGCTGATGGTATGCTCATTCGCCATGTTGCGCATCGCACCGAACATCCACCACAGGATGGGCAACGAAATCAGCATCGGCAGACAGCTGGCCATCGGGCTCACGTGCTCCTTGCGGTACAACTCGTTGAGCTTGAGATTCAGCTTCTCCTTGTCATTGGCGTACTTCTTCTGAAGCGCCTGCACCTTCGGCTGAACCTTGGTCATGGCGCGCATGCTCTTCTTGCTCTTAATATCCAGCGGCAGCAACACCAAGCGTACCAACAGCGTGAACACCACCACGCTCCAGCCGTAGTTGCCTACCCAGCCGTATATCCATTCCAAAACATTCTGAAAAAACCCGCTCATTAAATCTCCTCCACAGAAAAACAATTGTCCGGCGGCTCTTATTGCGCGCATCGGCCCAAAAAGCCAGCCGGGGCAAGCTTACCGGAATTCAAGGGGGAAATCCCGGATTTTCGCGGGCAGAAGCCTGATAGAGGCGCCGCGGCCGCCGCTTTGGCAGTCGAGCATGGGTGCGCAACATCTGCACGCGCCATTCGCGCACGGACGTGCCAGGCACGTCCGGCGCCGCCGCGGCGGAACCAGATAGATAAGAATCGACGGGCACGGCGAATGGCCGTGCCGCCATGCAGCGCGTTCTGTTACATACGCGTCGACAGAATTCCTATTCAGGGAACCGGATCATATCCGCCCTTGCTGAACGGATTGCAGCGCAATATCCGGCGCAGCGCCAGATATCCGCCCTTGATTGCGCCGTACTTCTGTATGGCCTGCTGCGCATATTGCGAGCAGGTCGGGATATAGCGGCAGCAAGGCCTGTGCATCGGCGATATGGCAACGCGATAAAACTGAATCAG
>CAKUDW010000115.1 GCA_934645275.1 uncultured Clostridia bacterium | reverse complement strand
TCGTCGTTCAGCGGCGCGGTGCGGGCGGGCTTGCCCGCGTTCAGGTGCGCCAGCAGCAGCTGACCCGCCTCGGCTTCAAGCGCATATTTCTTTTCGCCCTTTTTCACCATGGCGGCGGCGCGCTCGCAGCGCTTGGTTACGGTTTCGATGTCCGCCAGAATCAGCTCGGTATTGATTACATCGATATCGCGCGCAGGATCGACACTGCCGTCCACGTGGATCACATTGTCATCCTCAAAGCAGCGCACGACATGCACGATGGCGTCTACCTCGCGAATGTGGGAAAGAAATTTATTGCCAAGGCCTTCACCGCGGCTGGCGCCTTTCACCAGACCTGCAATGTCCACAAATTCCAGCGTGGCCGGCGTGTACTTCTCCGGGTGATACATTTCCGCCAGTACGTCCAGCCGGTGATCCGGTACGGCTACGATGCCGGTGTTCGGTTCGATGGTGCAGAAGGGATAGTTTGCGGCCTGCGCGCCCGCGCAGGTAATCGCATTAAACAGGGTGCTCTTGCCGACATTCGGCAGACCCACGACGCCGAGTTTCATTTCTCGATTTCCTCCTAGATTGCAGCGGCGCTCTTCGGCGAAGAACATTTCTTCGGATGAGCACAAACTTCCATAAACAGTGTATATGAAATAAGCGCCATTTGCAAGCGTCGAAGGAAAAAACTTGCAAAAAAAGCGTGGGGTGCAGGAAAATTGCGGAGCAGGAACAGCAGCTTTTGTATTAAAACAACCAATATGGTCGTGATGAAAAATCGATGCAGATAGCGAGAAGAATTAAGGAACGAGGCGGATCGTCGTGTTCCTGACAGTAATACTTGTGCCGGTGAGCAGTAAGTTGCAGCTGGTCCTGGGGGGAGAAACGGGAACCTGCTATTTTTGGAAAACAGAAAGGGACGTCCCTCATGCGGCAGAATTACGCATGGGGGACGCCCCTGAATATGTCTATATAGTTTAGAAATCACATCCGCGCGTTCAGTGCTTCTACGGCTGCGCCGGACAGCTTCTCCAGAAGCGCCGCCGTCGCTTCGCGGGAATCGGTGCGCGCGTTGACATACAGCTTGATCTTCGGCTCCGTGCCGCTGGGCCGCACGCAGATCCACGCGCCGCCCTCAAGCTCGAAATAGAGCACGTTGGACTTGGGCAGGGTGAGGGTCTCCACCTTGTCGCCCTCCACGCGGGTAGACTTCTGATAGTCGCGCAGCGCTGCAACCCGTACGCCCGCGAATGCCTTGGGCGGGTTCTCGCGCAGCGCGCTCATCAGGTGTTGCATCTTTTCGAGCCCGTCCTTGCCGGGCAACACGAAGGAGGTCACTTTATCGCCGTAATAGCCGTATTGCGCGTAGAGGCGATCGATGGCGTCTACCAGCGTGCAGTTGTAGGTTTTCTTATACCAGCAGGCGGCCTCCGCGATCAGCAGGCAGGCGTTCACGCCGTCCTTGTCGCGCACGTCGGTACCGGAAAGGAAGCCGAAGGATTCTTCGAAGCCGAACATAAAGGTGTGCGCGCCGGTGGTTTCAAACAGGTGAATCTGCTCGGCGATATACTTGAAGCCCGTTAGCACTTCGATCATATCGCAGCCGTAGGATTTGGCAATGGCCGCCGCCATATCCGTGGACACGATGGTCGTGACCGCCGCAGCGTTTGCGGGCAGCTCGCCCCGCGCCTGCTTCTGCGAAAGGATGTAGTGCAGCAGTACGCAGCCGATCTGATTGCCGTTGAGCAGCCGCGGGCCGTTTTCCGTCATGCAGGCGATACCCACGCGGTCACAGTCCGGATCTGTGCCAATGCACAGATCTGCACCCAGCTTTTTCTGCATTTCCAGTGCCAGGCGGAAGGCGTCCGGCTCTTCAGGGTTGGGGACGCGCACGGTGGGGAAGCGGCCGTCCGGCAGTTCCTGCTCAGGCACGACGTATACGTTCTGCATGCCGATCTCCTTCAGTGTGCGGCGCACCGGAATATTGCCGGAGCCATGCAGCGGCGTGTATACAATCTTCAGCGTCGCGCCGATTTCGCGCGCCAACTCGGGATTGACGGAAAGCTTTTTAACGGCGGCAATATAGGCGTCGTCTACCTCGGAGCCAATGTATTCAAGTAGCCCGGCCTTGAGCGCAGCCTGCTCGTCCATGGGCAGAGATTCGGCGTAGCTGGTTTCGGGCAGCAGGTCGGTAATGCCCTTTACGGATTCCGGAGGCATCTGGCCGCCGTCCGTCCAGTAGACCTTGTAACCGTTGTATTTGCTGGGGTTGTGGCTGGCGGTAATGACTACGCCCGCAATGCAACCCAGGTGCCGTACCGTGAACGAGAGCACCGGTACCGGTCGCAGCGAGGGGAACAGATGCGCCTTTACGCCCGCCGCAGCCAGCACCAGTGCGGTCTCGCGGGCAAACACATCGCTCATCAGGCGAGAATCGTAGGCGATGGCCACACCCTTCTCAGCTCCACCGGGATGGGAGGTAATATATTTTGCCAGCGCGCGCGTCACGCGGCGGACATTGTATTTATTCATGCGGTTCGTGCCCGCACCGAGTACGCCGCGCATGCCCGCCGTGCCAAATTCAAGGTCGCGGTAGAAGCGATCTTCTATTTCCGCCACATCGTTTTCAATGGCTTTCAGTTCGGCGGTGGTTTCGCTGTCATCTGCAAAGTTTGCGAGCCATTCGCGGTAGGTCTTCATCGCATCCATGATTTTTTCCTCCGATCTTATGGTTCTCAGGGCTTATTGCCGAGCTGCTCAAGCTGACGCTGGAGTCGGTACAGATGCCCGCGCTCCTGACGGGCGATTTCAGTGAACACGCCGCAGGCATGCGCGTCGCTCGCGTGCTGTGTCAGCTCCGTATAAAATAGTATCGAATCTTTTTCGGACTGAATGGCGTTTTGAAGTACGGCGGCGGGATCCTCAAAGCCCACGCTGCGCAGCGCCATCAGCCCCTCGGGAAACATGAATTCGGCTGCGATGGCCGAAAGGTAGGCGTTGGTTTCGTCGTCGTAGGCCGCGGAGGACAACGCGCCGCTTTCATTGCGGTACAGGCGTTCAAATTCCGCGCGGTGGTTTGTTTCGTCGTTTGCCAGCGCGTTCAGCAGCGCGATGGTCTCGTCGCTTCGGCTCACCCGGGCCGCGCGCCGGTAAAAAGCTTCGCCGCGCCGTTCCATTTCAATGGCGATGCGTATGCCCTCTAAATCACTGAATATGTGCAACATTTTTCTTCAACCTCCGGGGCGGCAGCAGCCTCTTTATTCCATATTTTAGTGTACAACAAAAAGGCAAGATTTGCAAGCAAAACCCCAGATATTTCGGGCGATGAGCCCAAATATCCGGGGCCGGAAAAACGTTTAATCCTCCGAAGATTGCGCGTCGTCGCCCTTGCGGCGGTAGAGGCGCCGCTCAAGCGACCAGATGCGCTCGGTGAAACCGCCCGGCTGCGCGTTCTTCAGTGCGCGCGTCATTTCGAACATGCGCGCATCCAGCAGATCCAGTGTGTGCAGCGCTTCCGCCTCTGGAAACATCGGCGGTTTCGGGCTGCCATATTCGGGCAGGTCGTGGTGGGAGAGAATCATGTGCTTGATCATCATCAGCGTTTCAGGCCGGGTGCCCAGCTTCTTGCCCAGCGCGTCGATTTCCGCCACGCCGTCCACCAGATGACCAATCAGCAGGCCCTCTGCAGTGTAATCGGATACCATGCCGATTTCGTCGGCTGCCATTTCATCGATCTTGCACAGATCGTGCAGAATTACGCCCGCCGCCAACAGGTCCGCGTCCAGCTGCGGGTATACCTGACAGACATAACCCGCCATGCGCAGCATGGTGCTGGTGTGGTGCAGCAGGCCCGATTTTTCAGCGTGGTGCAGCTTGGAGGCAGCCGGATAGTAATCCAGCTGTGCGCCGCACATCTCCAGCCGCGCAGAAACGAGCGCGCGCAGCTGCGGGTCGCTCATGGCCTCGACGCGCGCCATGATTTCGCCTTTCATTGTTTCTGGGGAATCTGGCGCGCAGGGCGTGAGCGCGGCCATGTCGTAATCGTCGGCCTCTGCAACGGGGCGCATCTTGTCCACACGCAGTTGAGGCCGGCCGTTGTATTCCAGCATCATGCCGCGCACGCGCAATACCTGCGCCACAGCGGGCGCGGGGGTCAGCCCGTCCCACATTTTGGCGTTCACTTCGCCGGAAATATCACAGAGCGTCATATCCAGATATTTGCCGCCGTTGGAACTGGTTTTCTGCGTGGCGGCGCGGGTGAGAAGAAAGCCGTCGAACATCTGCCCCTTAATCATTGAGGCAAGCTGAGGCTGCTGCTTCATTTGGTTGTCCTCCCTGTATAAACGGATGATTGATTTAATGATAAACCGATCGACGCGTGCTGTCAAGGCTTGTGTTTGAAGCGTTTTTTCGATATAATGCCATATATAGAATTGCAAGGCATCGACATATTATGGAGGATAGAAGAATGAAGCAGGTGGTAGGCCATAAAAAAATCACGCCCATGCGCGGCTTTCTGGTGGTGCTGGCGTTGGTAGCTGCGCTGGTGCTGATCAATTATTTTGTGCTGGATTATCTGGCAGGCTGGATCGGTTACACGGCCGCGAGCATCGGCTTCTGGATCATTGGCATACTGCTGGCGCTGTACGTGCTGCGCGTATATGTGGTGCGCTACGGCTACGAAATTGACGGCGGCGTGCTGCGCCTGACACGCAGCTACGGCAAGCGCGAACGCTTTATTGAAGATATCTATCTGAGACAGATCGTTTTTACTGGCGCGCCGGAAGCGGCGAAGAAGCGCTGGCCGGAAAACCGGCGCGTGCGCGCGCTGTATTGCCGAAGCGAGCTTCCCACGCTGGCCGTGGTCTATAAGAGCGGCGACGGCGTAAAGACCGCGCTGATTCAGGCGGACGCCGAGACGAAGGCACAGCTCGATGCGGCGGCGAAGGAGAATCGAAAGTAAGCGTGTTCACGGTACGCGCACGAATTTCTGCGTGAATTCCCGGCCGGCAAGGCGATCCTCGCGGTTTACGCACAGCAGCGCGCGCAGGTCGGTAGCGCGGCATTCCAGATCGAATATTTCATTTCCGCGCAGCTTTGTTGAATCCGAGATGATGGGCAGCGTCGCGCGTGAGCTAATCTCGCGCATCAGTGCCTTCGCGTCGGCGCGCAGGCCGATCAGCCGGGCGTATTCCGGAAGTGGATGGCGCTGCGTCAACTGCGCCGTCAATCCCAGCAGCGCGTGCGCGCACAGGCGGGAAACGCGTGCGTAGGTATAGCGCTTGCACTTCACACGCTCAATCAGTTCTGCGCGGCTGGCGGAATGCATCGCCACGGCAGCCACGCGTGCCTCGAGTCCCTCGCGCACGTCCGGCAGCGCGGCGATGCCCGTTGAACCCATTTCACGCAGCCTGAAGAGCAGCAGATCGTCCATTTCGTGCATGCCGCCCATATCGCGCAGCTGAAACTGCGCTTCCGGCGGCAGAAAATCGGCCGCGTGCGCATCGCCGCGCCGCACCGCTTCGCGAATAGCCGCGGCAGAGGCAAAACCGTTGAGCGCATCGCTGCGGTAGTCGCCCCGACGCGCGATTGCTGTGGGCAGCATACTGGATTTCAAATCGCAAATTGCGCGCAGATATTCCGCCGCCAGAATCAGATTCGGCGCATTCAGCGCTTTGGGCGGCAGATCGAGCATTTCGGCGACGGCTTCGCCGCGCGCACGCGCATGCGATTTTCCCGCGTCAAGACCCGCGCGAATGGCCGCAGTTAGGCGCTCGGGCTCGTCGGCGCGCAGCATGGCAAGGCGATTAATCAGCTCAAGATCATCCGTTTCGCAGCCGAAAGACAGCGCGTCGCAGCCAATGCCGGAAAGAACGGCCACGCCGCCGCGCGCGAAAGCGTCGGCCGTGCGCACGGCAAACAGCGCGGGCAGCTCGAACACGGCGTCCGCGCCGCAGAGCAGCGCCGCCCGGGCGCGCGTCCATTTGGAGGCGCAGGCGGCTTCGCCTCGCTGGGTAAAGCTGCCCGCCATGCAGACGATCACATAGTCGCAGCCAGTGCGTCGCTGCGTTTCGCGGATATGATAGGCGTGCCCCAGGTGAAAGGGGTTGTATTCGGCGATAACGCCTGCGATTTTCATGTGCTTTTCGCCTCGCTTTGCAGTTGGAATGCGTTCAACGAACATTTTAGCTGAAATTGAGTGCGACTGCAAGCTTAACCCGATGTTTGGCAGGAAATATTCGGCCGTGCGTCGAAAAAACCAAGGATTATGATACACAAAGGAGCTATGCTTTAAATGGCCAAGCTGTACTTTCGCTATGGCGCAATGGGTTCGTCCAAAACCGCCAACGCTATTATGGTGCAATACAACTACCATGAGCGCGGTCAAAACGCGTTGATGATTAAGCCGCAGCTGGACAAGCGCGACGGCGAGCGCATCGTCGGCTCGCGCAGCGGACTGAGCGCGCCCTGCATCTATATGGAGGAACTGGATTCGGTGAATCTGTCGGGTTACGATTGCGTGATCGTGGACGAGGCGCAGTTCCTGAAAAAGGAACAGGTACGGCGGCTGGTGGAAATTGTAGACGATATGAACATTCCCGTCATCTGCTACGGCCTGCGTGCGGAC
>CAKUDW010000114.1 GCA_934645275.1 uncultured Clostridia bacterium | reverse complement strand
GTCTTCGAACATGGAAAATAACCCTCCTAAATGTATGTGCCCTTACGATGTGTTTCCTTTGAGCCGAGTCCATTCTCATCGGTAGGGATTTCCACCGGAGGGATACGGTTTCGAAGTTCTCTAATCGGGGCTGGAAATATTATAACACAGGCGCGTCAAAATGTACAGCCCTTTTCCGATTTTTTCGAAACATATTTTAGGGATGCACGTTAACGTATTTATTCCTCCGAACCATCGGAGGGTGCCTCCACAGGCACGTTCTGCACGGACTCCTGTCCATCCTCGCTTCTGTGACGTCCGCGACCGCCGCGACGGCGACGGCGATGTTCGCGCGCTGGTTCCTTCTCCTTTTCGGCTTCGACATCTCGGGCTGCGCCGTCGCTACGCAACTTCTCAAGGAACTGATCCGTAGAAAGGTTCTTCGGGGCCTTCTGATGTGGATAGCGGCGGCGCTTGGGTTCTTCGCCTTCGGCTTCAGCCGTCTCATCCTGCGCCTGTTGGGGAATCGGCGTCTTTTTCACGTTCGGACGCTTTTCCTGCGGCTTCGGTGCCTCTCGTGCGGCGGGCTGATCGTCCGGACCGGGCTTGCGCACGTCGTCCATCGAATATTCTCGCACCTCAAAGCTGTCGTCATCGCCCACGCGAATGCGCACCTTCACGCGCTCGCGGATGGCGTTGATTTCGGTAATTACACCCACACCGTCCGGCGTGACGATATCCTTACCCACGCGCGGCACGCGCTTGAGTGTCTGCTCATAGGTATCCTGTTCATACTTCAGGCAACACATCAACCGACCGCACTGACCGGAAATCTTTGTGGGATTCAGCGATAGATTCTGTTCCTTGGCCATTTTGATGGAGACAGGCTGGAAATCGCCCAAAAAAGCGCCGCAGCAGATGGGTCGCCCACAGGAACCAAGCCCGCCGAGCATCTTAGCCTCATCGCGCACACCGATCTGCCGAAGCTCAATGCGCATCTTAAACACCGATGCCAAGTCCTTCACCAGCTCGCGGAAGTCCACGCGGCCGTTGGCCGTAAAATAGAATATAATTTTGGAATTATCAAAGGTGTACTCAACGCTCACCAGCTTCATTTCCAGCTTATGCTTGAGCACCTTTTCCTGGCAGATTTTGAAAGCTTCTTCCTCTCGACGAGCATTGAAAGCAGCGCGCTGCTCGTCCTCCTCCGTCGCAATGCGCACCACCTTTTTCAGCGGTGAAACAATCTGCTGATCACTCACAGACCGCGGCGCGGTGACCACCTCGCCAAACTCGATGCCCCGCGCCGTCTCTACCACGACATTCTGACCGGGCTTTGGCCAAAAATCGCAGGGGTCAAAATAATATACCTTGCCCGCCTTCTTGAAGCGGACACCTATAACCGTCGCCATAAAAACATCCTCCCGTATATCGCCGTCCATCATTTGCGGACGAGCTGAAAAAACATCGTATCCAGTGCATTCGCCCAGGAAACATTCGCGGCAACTTGCCGCCGCATCTGCACCACAGCCTTTAAAAGTGCGCTGCCAATGAGCCGTGAAGCGCGCAACCGCGCGCCGTCCGCCGCCTGCATCGGCGCAAGGCCATTCTGTACGCGCATCAGATCCCGCGCCCACAGCTCCATCATTTCAAGCACAGCCGCGCCGCCGTCTTTCACCTCGCCGATTTCCGCTGAAGCGGCGGCGATTTTTTCAGGCCCTGAAAGGCTTTCAAGCGCGTCGATTACGCGCTCGCGCAGCGTCATATAGCCCTCGTCCGCGTCAATTTCCAACGCGCGTCCAGCCGAGCCCTGCGCCAATGCCGCCAGAAGCGCGGCGCGCTCGTGCGCCACGCCGCGCTTCATCAGCACCTCTGCGCACGTCTCCGGATCAAGGCAGCGAAAGCGCACCGTCAGGCAACGCGACACCACTGTGGGCAGCAGCGCGCCCGGCGAATCCGTCAACAGAAAAAACAGCGCATCGCCCGTGGGGTTTTCGAGCGTCTTAAGCAGGGCGTTCTGCGCGCTCTCGTTCATGCAGTCGGCGCGCTCGATAATAGCGATCTTCATACCGCCCTCGTAAGAAGCCAACGACATCGTGTCCTGAAGCTCACGAATCTGCCCCACTTTGATGGTATTCTTTTCCGGAACGACGTCGTGAATGTCCGGATGAACGCCGTTCAGGCACTTTTTGCAGCTGTCGCACACGTCGCAAGGACGCATGCCTTCGCCCTTGCAGAGTACGGCGCGGGCCATCAGTTCCGCCATGGAACGCTTGCCCGTGCCATGCGCACCGGAAAAAAGCAGGGCATGAACAATGCGCCCGGCTTGCGCCGAACGCATCAACTGTTCCATTTTTGCGTCCAAACCCGCGAAATCAGTAAACTTCAAACCCCGACAACAGCCTCCCGGCACATTAGAACTTGTGGAACTGTTCCACTTCCATTACAAACACCGTCGCGCCACCCACGGTCACCTGAATCGGATAAGCGGGCGCATACATTCCCGCGGAGCCGGCCATCGGCGCATGCACGGGCGCCACTTGCGTGCGGCTCTTGCAAGTCTTTTCAATAATCTCCATGGCATGATCCAGTTTGTCGTCGTCCACGCCAGTGAGCAAGGTGGTATTTCCGGAGCGCAGGAAGCCGCCCGTCGTGGCCAGCTTGGTGGCGCCGTAACCCTCGTCCATCAATTTATTTACCAGGCGAGACGCATCTTCATCCTGCACGATTGCGATAATCAGTTTCATGCGCTTAGCTCCCCTTTCTGCTATCGTATCTCTATTATACACAAGTTTTGCCGCTTTAGCAAGTCGGAATTTACATGTTGCTCACAGCAGAATACAAATCATGCCGCCGCTGCCTTCATTAATGATGCGTCCGAGCGCCTGCTGCAATTTAGTGCGCACATCCTCGGGCAGTCGCTGAAGCTTCGCGCCCATTTCGTCGCGTACAAGTTCGCGCAGAGGCTTCCCAAACACCTCCGTGTTCCATATCTCCGCTGGATTCTGGCGATAAGCCGCCATCAGGTTTTCAAGCAGTTCGCCAGATTGCTTCTCCGTGCCGACAATGGGACTCACATCGGTTTTCAGGTCCACTTTTACCATGTGAATAGTCGGCGCGCTCGCCGAAAAGCGCACGCCGAAGTGCGCGCCCTCACGGGCGATGCGCGGCTGCTGCACTTCCATGCTCTCTACCTCTGGCATTACCACGCCGTAGCCGCCGCTTTCCACATCCTGCAGCGCCGCAGCCACGCGTCGATAGGCGGCGCTGTCGCTCACCAGCGATTTCATCAGTTCAAACAAATGCTCTTCGCTGTCAATCTCCTGTCCGCAGGCTTCGCCTAGGATCTTGTAAAACAGCCCATCCTTCACATTCAGGCGATAGTCAGCCCGCCCCTCGTTGAGCCGCACTGCGCCGGGCGATACATCCTCGGCGTACTCATTTTCGGCAAACGCTTCCGCCAGCATCCCGCGATCGCGCACCCGGCTCATTTTATCCGCCGCGGCCTTCAGCGTGTCCAACACAGCTTTGCCGAGCCAGTGATCCGCCGCCAACGAGGTCAGCCACGACGGCGCGTTTAGCCGAACTTCCCGCAGCGGAAATTCCAGCAGCAGGCTCTCCATAATGCCGTTCAGGCCATCCGCATCCATATTCAATATATCGGTTGCAAGCACCGGCACGCCATATTCGCGCTCAAGCCCGTCTGCAAGCTCCGCCGTGGCTGCGGCAGCCGGATGTGTGGAGTTTAAAACCACGATAAAAGGCTTGCCCAATTCGCGAAGCTCTGCCACGGTGCGCGCCTCGGCCTCCTGATAGGCGTTCCGTGGTAAATCGACCACGCTGCCGTCGCTGGTCACCACCACGCCCACGGTAGAATGATCCTGTATCACCTTGCGCGTGCCGATTTCAGCGGCCTCGTCGAAGGGAATATCGTGGTCGAACCACGGCGTGCGCACCATGCGCGCCCCTGCTTCGCCATCCGCACCCATAGAACCGGGCACTGGATAGCCCACACAGTCCACCAGCCGCACACTGGCCGACGCCCCGTCTTGCAGCTGCACGCCCGCAGCCTCATTCGGCACGAATTTGGGCTGATTGGTCATCACTGCCCGGCCTGCGCCGCTCTGGGGCAGTTCATCCCGCGCGCGCATCCGTTCGTTCTCATCCGACATGCCGGGCAGAACCATCAGCTCCATGAACCGCTTGATGAAGCTCGATTTGCCCGTGCGCACAGGCCCCACAACGCCGATGTAGATATCGCCTCCACATCGTTGCGCTATGTCCCTGTAAAGTGTATTCTGATCCATGGAACACGCCTCCCCCTGCTTCTTCACCCCCACCTTATGAATCAAAGTCCGTGCTTATGCGCGCTTGCATTTCAATCCACGCTGACTTATAATGTAGGTAAAAAGCATTTTGGCATCGGAGGAATCGAATGAAAAAGCAAACCGCGCGCAAGGGCCCGCTTGCCCGGCTGCTACGCCGCTACAAGGCCATTCCGCGGCAGCTGACCAGCCGCCGCGTGTCGGAGCGCAGCCGCGCGCAAAGGTTGATCGCACTCACTGTGTGCGTGCCGTTGATGCTGTTTTGTGCCGTTCGCATCATCGCATGGGAAGCGGAGCGCACCCGTACGCTGCGCAGCAACGCCGCCTACGCCGAGCTCTACGCGTCGGCCCGCGCGACCGCCACGCCCACGCAAGCCATAACACCCACGCAGGCTGCAACGCCTATTCCGGATATAACGGCCGTGCCCACAGTCACGCCGGCTATAGAAACGCCCACAGTCACACCCGCGTCAACAGCCGCAGCTACGCACACAGTGAATGCAACCGCCGCGTCCACGGCGACTCCGGTGACAACGATCATATCCACAGTTGTGCCAGTCGCTACGTCGCCCACGTCCATGGAATTTGAAATCGCTGTGGACGCCACGCTCGCGCCGCACGCCACGCCGGATGCCGATACGCTGGTATTCGCGCTGGAAACCCCTCCGCCTGTGCAGCAGTATTTCGACGCACTGCTGGAGATAAATGACGAAACCATCGGCTTTCTGGATATCGACGAACTGCTGGCCCTACCTGTGGTACAGCGCAAAAATGACAACGACTACTACCTGAACCACAGCTTCGAACGCGAAGAAAGCAACGCGGGCGCGCTGTTTCTGGATGGCAGCAACCTGCTGGTGCCCAAGGATCAAAATCTGATTATTTACGGGCACAACATGAAAAACGGCACCATGTTTCATGCGCTAATGGGCTATGACGAACTGTCCTTTTTGCGTAAATATCCGCTGGTGCATTTTGACACAATCTATGAAAACCGCACCTACGCGCCGTTCGCAGTATTCTCCGCCGCGGCCGATACTGGCAGCCCCGGCTACCTGAATTTCCGCCGTTTCATCTTCGATGAAGATGAATTCGACGGTTTCATACGCGATCTGCGCGGGCTTTCAAAGTTCAGCATTCCCGTCGACGTTCGCTATGGCGACGAGCTGCTAATGCTGGTTACCTGCGAATACACGCGTGAAAATGGCCGCTTTATCATTGCGCTGCGCGCACTGCGCGACGATGAGGACGAGGACGAGCTGCGCCAGCTAGTGTGTGCCTCGAAGCTGAGCTGAGCCCTGATTTACAGCTTCATATCGCCGGTGCGCGCGGCCTGAAACAAAAACTGCTGCATCAATCCCGCATGGTTGCCCAGCGTTTTTCGCGCAAAGCTGCCGAGTTTACCTCTACTCATGCGCTCGTCGGCGCCGAACCAGCTTCTGAGCAAACGCTCTACCCACACGTCCACTGGAAAGGCCGCGCTCTGACCACAGCCGAACAGCAGCACACAATCCGCTACCTTGTCGCCCACGCCGGGCAACTCCAGCAGCGTGCGATGCGCATCTTCATAGCGCATACCCGATAGTGCTTCCAGCGGAAAGCCATCGCGCACGCGCCGTGCTGTTTCCGCCAGATAGGGCGCGCGATAACCCATGCCCAGCGCGCGCAATTCTTCCGGAGCGCATGCCGCCAGCCGTTCTGGCGACGGAAACGCATATACCTGCGCGCCGCCCACATCAAGACATGCGCCATATTCCCGGTTCAGCGCGAGCACCAGTCGACGGATGCGCATCACATTGTTATTTGCCGAGAGTATAAACGCCACGAGCGCCTCCCACGCGGGCTGATTCAGTACCCGCAGGCCTGGATAGAGCTCCATCGCACGTTTGCCCACCGGCCATGCGGCAAATTCTGTAGCAATGGCAGCGTAATTTCGATTCAAATCCAGATAGTGCCTGAGCCTGCGCCTGACGTCCGCTTCATTCATGCCGTCCCCGCCCATTTCCGCCCACAGGCCGCATTCATCGCGCCACAGGCGCACGGGCAGCCCGTCGGGTGCGCCGATAAAGCCATCCGGCATTTCAAGCCACGAAAAGCATTGCGCGCTGCCGATCAGGCTCAGCCGCAAATCTATGGCCTCGTTTCCCAAAAATATCTTCATTAAATCACACGCTCTGTTCCAACCATATTGAAAAGAGCGCCGGAAATACTTTCCGACGCTCTCCCTTACCCCACAATTATTCGGCGGCAGCTTCCGTCTTGGGATAGATGCTGACCTGCTTGCGGGTCTTGTCCTTACGCTCAAACTTC
>CAKUDW010000113.1 GCA_934645275.1 uncultured Clostridia bacterium | reverse complement strand
GACTGAGGGACGTGTCGATTTCGACCACGTGCGCTTCAGCTATCCGGACGCGCCGGACAAGATCATCATCAAGGATTTCTCCGCGCACGTGCAGCCCGGGCAGAAGGTGGCCATTGTCGGCCCTACCGGCGCGGGCAAGACAACGATGGTGAATCTGCTGATGCGCTTTTTCGAGGTGAACGGTGGCTCTATTAAAATTGACGGCGTGCCCATTTCTGAAATGCGGCGCGAGGATGTGCACCGGCGCTTCGGTATGGTGCTTCAGGATACCTGGCTGTTTGAGGGCACGGTGCGCGAAAACCTGGTTTACAATTTGCAGGGGGGGTTGGAAGATGATCTTTGGCGCGTGTGCCGCGCATGCGGGCTGGAGAAATTTGTGAAGTCGCTCCCGCAGGGGTTGGATACTGTGCTTTCTGAAAGCGTCGCCATTTCCGCCGGCCAGAAACAGTTACTGACCATTGCCCGCGCGATGCTGCAAAACGCGCCTATGTTGATTCTGGACGAGGCCACTTCTTCTGTCGATACGCGCACCGAATTGATCATTCAGCGCGCGATGGACAGTTTGACCGAGAATCGTACCAGCTTTGTGATCGCACATCGCCTCTCTACCATAAAGAATGCCGACTTGATTCTGGTCATGCGCGACGGCGACGTGGTAGAGAGCGGAACGCACGAAGCGCTGCTGGCGAAGGGCGGCTTCTATGCCGAGCTGTATAACAGCCAGTTCGAGCAGGCGGCCTGAGTTTATTTAAAAATTATTATAGATGGTACGTGCCGGAGCACGCTATGCGTGCTCCGGCAAAACAATCAGGAAAAGGAAACTAATATTTATGCAGGAAATCCAAATTGAAACTGTGTGGCGGGGTGGGGAGATTATTGCCGTCGTTACCGGAAAGAACGCCATTGTGGATGCTCAGTCCGCCTTGGAACTGGCGATGCGCGTCCGCTATGAGACCGGCGCGGAGAAAATAGCCGTCGATAAACGCGCCGTCGCCGATGATTTTTTCATTCTCAGCACCGGAATTGCGGGCGAAGCACTACAAAAATTTATCAATTACCATGTCAAGGCGGCGTTTTTCGGCGATTATTCGCGCTATACCAGCAAACCGCTGAAGGATTTTATCTATGAATCCAATCGTGGCCATGATTACTTTTTTACGGCTACGCGCGATGAGGCGCTTGAAAAACTGGCATCGGCACACTGAAAAAGCATGCCTATCTATGTTAAAATATGCACACGATGCTTGACTCTACAACCGTGATAGAGTTTACTATATAGAGCGAGCCGAGAAATCATGCAATTGCTCGGCTTATTGTTTTGCGCGGGATTCATGTCGCTTTCAGCAAGGCGTACCTCCAATACGCTCTGCTCTGCGCAAAATAACTGCCGTCATGAAAGGTCGATGCGCGTATGGAAAGAAATCTTACCTCAGGAAGTGTGCTAAAGAATGTACTCCGGTTTTCGCTGCCGTATCTGCTGTCCTATTTTCTGCAAACGCTGTACGGCATGGCTGATCTGTTTATCATCGGCCAGTATGAAGGTGTGGCAAACACGACGGCGGTATCCATCGGTTCGCAGGTAATGCATATGCTCACAGTGATGCTCGTGGGCCTCGCGATGGGTTCGACGGTGCTGATCGGCCGTGCTGTAGGCGCGAACGAGCGCGAGCGTATGGCCGTGGGCGTTGGAAATACGGTCACGCTGTTCATGTCGCTGTCACTGGCGCTGATGGCGGCGCTGCTGCTGCTCACGCGGCCCATTGCGGCGCTGATGGCCACGCCCGCCGAGGCCATGTCCGGCACGGTGACTTATCTGAAAATTTGCTTTGCAGGCATACCGTTTATCACGGCTTACAACATCATCAGTTCCATTTTTCGCGGCATGGGCGACAGCAAGACGCCGATGTGCTTTATCGCCGTGGCCTGCGCGGCGAACATCGCGCTGGATTATCTGTTCATGGGTGCGCTCGACATGGGCCCGGCCGGCGCAGCGCTCGGCACCACGCTGGCGCAGGCGATCAGCGTGGCCGTATCTCTGGCGGCGATTCTGAAGCGGCGCAAGGGCCTGACTCTCAACCGCGGCGATTTCAGGCCGCAGCGCGAGATACTAGGGCAGATTCTGAAAATCGGTTTGCCTGTCGCCCTTCAGGACGGCTTTATTCAGGTCTCGTTCGTCGTGATTACCATTATTGCCAATCACCGCGGGCTGACGGACGCCGCTGCAGTGGGCATTGTAGAAAAGATAATCGGCTTTTTGTTCCTGGTGCCCTCGTCCATGCTGTCCACGGTTTCGGCACTGGGCGCGCAGAATATCGGCGCGGGCAAGCCCGAACGCGCGGTGGCCACGCTGCGCTATGGCGCGCTGATTGCCGCGGGCTTCGGCGCGGTGATGTCAGTGTTGGTGCAGTTCATTGCGCCGGCAATGGTTAGCCTGTTTACGCTGGATGCGGCGGTCGCCGCTGCGGGCGGGCAGTATATGCGCGGTTACATTCTGGATTGCGCCTTTGCGGGCGTTCAGTTCAGTTTCAGCGGCTATTTCTGCGCGTGCGGCAGATCTGGCCTGTCATTTATGCATAATTTCCTGTCGATAGTACTGGTGCGCGTACCGGGTGCATATCTGGCCTCGAGGTATTTCCCGAACACGTTGTTGCCGATGGGGTTGGCCTCGGCGGCGGGTTCGCTGCTTTCAATCATTATCTGCGTCGCAGCCTTCGCCGTCATTTCGCGGCGAGGCAGGCGCGCCGTGCAGGGAGCGTGAGCGCATGCATCCCTCTGGATTGTTTCAGATTGGGGATATGGCGCGGCTGTTCGACCTGAGCGTAAGCAGCATTCGCCACTACGAGGCGCGGGGGCTGCTGACGCCCGAGTACATTGATCCTGCTACAGGCTATCGCTATTACGGTCCGCGTCAGTTTGAGGTGTTCAATACGATACGCTATCTGCGCGCACTGGACATGCCATTGCAGGAAATCGCCGATTTTCTGCAAAATCGCGATGTGGATAGGATTGAGGAAAAATTGCGCCAGCAAAAGGCGGCGGTTTCCAGAAAACAGCGTGAGCTGCAACGTGTGGAACGCAAGATCGACAACCGCCTGCGCGCGTTGCGCGAAGCCCGCACTGCGAAGCTGGACGTTATTGAGTTGATAGATGCGCCGCCCTGCCGCATATTCTGGATGAACGAATCGCTGCGGGTATCCAGCTATCAGGATTTGGAGCTGCCGGTCATTCGGTTGGCACAGGCGCAGCCGGAGGCGCTGATTTTTCTGGGCAAGGTTGGCGTAGGCATTTCACAGTCGCATCTGTTGACGGGCAGCTTTGAACAGTACGACGGCATGTTTCTCGTGCTGGACGATGAAGATCGCTTCAGCGGCGATATATTGCAGCTGCCCCAAACGCGCTGCGCGCGGGTGCGCTTCCGGGGCAGTCACACGGAGGCTCCGGCGCAGTATCGGCAGTTGCTGGCGCATATTCGCGCGCAGAAGCTTGAGCCCGCGGGGTTTTCGCGGGAAATTACCATGATAGATTACGGCATCACCAACGATACCGGTAAATTCCTGACAGAAATCAGCATTCCCGTGCAAAACGAAGGAGAAGGGCATGGATAAGGTGTTGTTGTGGATTATTGCTGCGGGCGCGGTTGCAGGCGGGTTAGATTACCTACTGGGCAATCGCTTTGGCCTGGGGGAGCGCTTTGCCGAGGGCTTTCGGCTGCTCGGGCCGACGGCGCTTTCGATGGCGGGCATACTCTGCCTTGCGCCGCTGCTTTCCCGTGCGCTGGAGCTCGGCGTCGCGCCGCTGTGGCGGGCGTTCAAACTGGATCCTGGCATGCTCGGCGGCGTGCTGGCCATTGATATGGGCGGCTGCCAGATGGCGGCTGCGCTTGCCGCCGATGCGGCGGTGGGCCGCTATGCGGGTTTTGTCGTAGCGTCCACGCTCGGCTGTACGCTGAGTTTCACCATCCCGGCAGGCATGGGACTGATGCCTGCAGAACATAACGGCGGCTTCTTTCGCGGGTTGTTGATCGGCTTTGCGATGCTCCCCGCAGCACTGCTGCCAGGCGGACTTCTGTGCGGGCTGAGCTTTCTGAATGCGCTGTGGCAGACGCTGCCGGTAATTCTGCTTTCACTGCTGCTGATTGTGGGGCTGCGTTTTGCGCCGCGCGGCACGGTGCGGGCGCTTTCAGTGTTCGCCAGGATTATCGTGGTGCTTTCCGGGGGCGGATTAATTGTAGGTGCAGTGCAGTATATTGCGGGCGTGGAGCTGCTTCCCGGGCTTTTGCCCATTGAGGATGCGATGACGACGGTCTCCGGAATCGGCGTGGTGATGCTCGGCAGTTTGCCTGCGGCAGAGTTGCTGCGTCGGGCATTGAGCACGCCGCTGCGGCGACTGGGTACGCGCCTTGGCATGAACGATTGCAGCCTGACAGGCCTGATGGTGGGTTGCGTCAGCGTTACGCCCGCGCTGGCGATGTTTCGTGAAATGGACGCGCGCGGCAGAACAGTAAACGCGGCCTTTCTGGTGTGCGCGGCCTCTGCGCTAGCGGCGCATCTGGGCTATGCGGTCAGCGTGGATCGCGCCATGCTTGCGCCAATGCTGTTGACCAAGCTTGTGGGCGGCACGCTCAGCGCGGGAGTAGCGCTGTTGTTGACGCGCGGCGAACGGGGCGATTGACGCGCATTTTTAAAAGGCGAAAATTGGCAAAACCGCACCGAAATCGGCGCAAAGCGCCGTTTCCGGCAGCGCGGTGCTGGGAACCGGAGGTTCCGCACCGGCTGGTCGCGTCTCTGTAAGAGTAGCGACTGCTACTAAATTTGAAAAACACTACATGTAAAGCAGCTGTTGGCCGGACGTTCGGTTGGCGGCTGCTTTAAAGTGGCGGCACTGCAAGCCATTATTTGGCATAGATTGCGCCAATACGGGGAATAATCCTTCCGTTATATCCTTTTTGCGGGAGGAACGGCTATGAACCGATTGAATGAATATGATTCTGAATGCTCCGTGGCGGAGATGAAGGCGAACGGGCGCGCGCGCCTGAAGTCCGGTCGCAAAGCGTTGCGCAGCGTTCGCGCCGCGCTCGCCGCGGCACAGGGGGCGACGGGCGTGCCTCCCCTGAAGAGGTTGGCGATGGATGCAGGGCTGATTGAAGCGCTGCTATGTGATCTTCGCGCACTGCCGCGGTTGAGGTTGCCGTCCATACACGGAATACCGCGGGTGTTGATTTTCGCGCGCAGTCTGGTGCATGATGGCGAGTGGCTGCCGGATTCGGCGTGGCTGCTCGAAGCTGCACGCGCGTTTGATACGGGTTGCGAGGCGGAAATGGACGAGATACTGTGCCTGCCCGACGCAATGCGCATAGCGCTGGTTGAGGCGCTGGCGCATGCGGCATGCATGGCGGCGGCTTGCGGCCGGAGTGCCGCGCGGGCGCGGGCGTGGGCGGAAACAGGTCGCGGCAGACCTGATTCGGGCGATGCGGTATTTGCGGAACGCGCGGCAAAATTCTGCGCTGAAGGTGAACTGCCGGCGCGCACGGTGCGTCTGGAACAGTCGCTGAACGCGCGCGGGATGAATCTGCGCGGCGCAATGGAGGCAGCGCAGCGCGTCTATGCGGATTGCATATTGAGAATTGACAACCTGATGAAGCTGCGCGCGCTGTTGAATGAGACGGACTGGATGGCGTGCTTTGAAGTCGTGTCGAGTACGGAGGGCGAACTTGTTGCCGATCCTGCCGGGATTTATCCGAACATGGACGATGTTTCCCGAGATCGTGTTCGCCGCGCCGTGGCGGAATTGGCCCGAGATGCGCGCATGACTGAGGCAGCACTGGTACGGCGAGCGCAGATCGAAGCTGGCCATGCAATGGAGGAAGCAGGCAGTGCCGATCCGAGGGCTACGCTTTGCTGGTATTTCTGGGACGATGCGGGTCGCGCGGCGCTGATGCGCGCGGCGGGGCTGAAGGGGCGCGTCCGCAGGCGCCTGCCAGATCCGGACGGTCGCCTGAGCGCGGCGTTGTTGATCGTCTCCGCGCTGATTTCGGCCGTGGCTATCGTGCTGGCGGCGGGACGCTCTGCCTATTGGCTGTATGCGCTGCCGCTGGGTTGGGCGCTGGGCACGGGGCTGGTTTACCGCATATATCCGCGCTTCGTGCGCCCGGCCAGTCTGCTGCGCATGCAGGTTGGACGGGTGCCAGCTTCGGCGCGCACGCTGGTGGCGCTGCCGGTATTGCTCAGTTCACCCTCCCGTGCAGACGAGATGATTGAAAAGATGGCGGCACTGGGCTGTCTGGAGTCCGATGAAAATATAGATTTTCTGTTGTTGGGTGATTTCAGGGACGGCGCGCAGGCGCATGAGCGCGACGATGATGAGATTTTGAGCCGTGCGCGTGCAGGCGTGGCGCGCCTGAACGCGCAGGCAGAGCGGACAAAGTACTTTTATTTGCACCGCGCGCGCGAATACAGGGAGCAGGATGCGCGGTGGATGGGCCGAAATCGTAAGCGCGGCGCGATGGTCGCTCTGAATCGGTTGATTCTTGGCGAGGCGGATGCGGCGGCGAATTTCGCGGCAGTGGCGGACTCGGCATCCGCCCTGGCCGGACACTATGCCTATGTGGTCACACTGGACGAGGA
>CAKUDW010000112.1 GCA_934645275.1 uncultured Clostridia bacterium | reverse complement strand
AAGGGACATGGCCATTGCCGAAAAAGATAAATGGATTGCTACTGTGGAAAAAATGCTGCGAGACAAACAGGAAGACTACAGCGTGTTGGAAGCAAAGCTGGAAAAGTGCGAAACTGATTTAACAGCGGAACGCCAACGGCTGTTCGCTATTGAGAATAGCTGGATATGGCAACATACGAAGAAGCTACATAAGGGTTTGTAAGAGGTTATGGGGGGAGGAAGCGAATTGACGCGCGCTGCACTGTATTTTTTCTATGACGCTGAGGGGATTGCAGATGAGTACAATTTCTATATGCTCAGAGATATTCGCAAGAATGTGCAAAAGCTCTATGTAGTTGTCAACGGAGCGCTCAACGATGCCAGCCGAAATCGCTTTGAAGAGCTTGCAGACGATGTGTATGTGCGGGAAAATGTTGGCTTTGATGTTTGGGCATACAAGGATGGAATGAAACACATTGGATGGGATGTGGTAACCTCATTCGATGAGTTTATCCTCATGAACCATACCAATTTCGGCCCCATCTATCCTTTTAAGGAAATGTTTGATGAGATGTCGAAGCGAGATGTGGATTTTTGGGGAATCACCAAGCATCACGGCCATGATTTTGATCCATACAATGCCTGTGAGTATGGCTACATTCCCCCGCACATCCAGTCGAGCTTTATCGTGGTTCGTAAACGGATGATGCAGACCGAGCCATATCGGCGCTATTGGGAAGATATGCCGATTATCAGCAGTTATGTTGATTCAATATGTCGCCATGAAGCCGTATTCACGGAGAAGTTCACGCGACTTGGCTATAAGAGCGATGTATATGTGAACACGGATGATTTGGTTGGAATTACTGAATATCCACTTATGCTGACGCCGGTCGAATTGCTGAAGAATCGCAGATGCCCGGTATTTAAGCGCAAGAGCTTCTTTAACATCATCGAGGAATTGGTGGACGTTTCATGCGGTCAGGCTACCGTAGAACTGTATGATTATCTTCGCAATGAAACAGATTATGATGTAAACATGATCTGGGATAATCTGTTGCGAACTGCAAATATGTGGGATATTAAGCAGCGCATGCAGCTTAACTATATCCTTTCCCGTGATTGCGGTAAAAAGCTTACCCGGCAGCCTAAGGTGGCAATGTTCATGCACGTTTATTATCTGGATATGATTCCTGAACTGCGTGCTTATGCCGATAATATGCCAACTTACGCGGACATATACGTTTCTACCGATTCTGAGACTAAAAAAGAAACAATTGAGCGCGAAATGGCATTGCTGAAGCGAACGCTCAAGGTAGTCGTCGTGAAAAATCGCGGTAGGGAATATGCGGGTTTCTTTATAGGTCTTGGCAAGTATGTGAAAGATTATGATTATATTTGCATCGCTCATGGCAAAAAGTCTAGGTATGAAAGGCCATATATTATTGGCGAAGCTTTTGCCTACCATTGCTTTGAAAATATGCTTGCAAGTAGGGCCTATACCAATAATATTATTGCGACGTTTGAAGAGAATCCGCGGCTTGGATTGCTCGTACCGCCGACGCCGGATCATGCCATGTATTATTCCACAATATCTCGTGAATGGCGCGGCGATTATCAGGGCGTCGTGGAATTTATGAAGAATAGGGGCATCAAGGCGCCGATGGACCCGTCAAAACCGCCCGTTGCGCCGCTCGGTGGATTTTACTTTTTCCGGTCAAAGGCATTGCAAAAACTCTTCAACATGCGCTTTACCTATGACATGTTCCCAGAAGAGCCGTGCAAGGAAGTAGACGGTACTATCATGCATATCATCGAGCGAGTATATCCGTTTGTTGCGCAGGATGCAGGGTACTATTCGGCATGGGTAATGTCTGACCGATATGCTGCTCTTAAGGTTACACGCGATTATAAGAGTATTCGCGACATAAACGAATTTATGTTCTGGACATATGGCGAGGGAGACCGTCATTGGGTACTGCGTAATATTCTTGAAGCGATCGGGGCTCAGAAGGAGCTCAAAGCATACAAGGAGATAGACGCGCGTTTGCCGCATTCCAGAAGGTACTATATTCGTGAGATTGTGAAAATTACTGTTGGCCCGAAGTGGTGCAGGCGCTATCGAACTTTTTGCGATCGTTGGAAAGGAGCACATAAGACGTGAAGGAACCGTTGATAAGTATACTGATGCCAAATCATAACGGCGGCAATTATATTGCTGAAGCCATCCAGAGCGTATTGAATCAGACCTGCAAAGATTATGAGCTTTTGATTATTGAGGATGCCTCTAGCGATAATTCACGGGAGATTATTCAACAGTTTGAAGATGAACGCATTCGGGTAATCCAGAATGCCACAAATGAACACATATGTGTTTCATTAAATCGTGGTCTGAAGGAGGCTCGCGGCAAGTATATAGCGCGTCTGGACAGCGACGATCGCTGGTATCCCGATAAACTCGAAAAACAGCTGGCTTATATGGAAAGCCATAATGATTGTGGTGCGGCTTTTAGCTGGGTGAATGTGATAGATGAGCAGGGTAAATCGCTTACTGCTGAGGAGAGCTTCTTTGTAGAACTGTTCAGGGCAAAAAACCGGAGCCGTGATCAGTGGATACGAGATTTCTTTTTTGAAGGCAGCTGTCTTTGTCATCCCAGCGCAATGCTACGCAGAGACGTCGTGACTGAACTTGGCGGCTATCGAAATTCGTTGGTACAGATACAAGATTTCGATCTTTGGACAAGAATTGTTAAATGCTGCGAGATATATGTGTTCGAAGAGGCGCTAATGGACTATCGTCATGCGCTCAAGGGAGGAAATGTAAGCGCGCAAACACAGACAAATTGTATGCGCACAGATTATGAGCTTTACAATGTGCTCACCCACTATTTTGATGATTTGACGGATCAGGAATTCAAACGCATTTTTGCCGCAGATTTCAAAAGACCGGATGCAGCGACCCATAACGAGCTCAACTGTGAACGGGCGCTGATGATGTTGGAACCGCTACGCTGTGGTAATGTAGCTAAGCTTGGCGGCATGGATTTGCTGGCGCGTTTAATTGATGATGAGGAGACGCGGATTATGCTTCGTGATGCGTACGGCATTACGCAGCATAATTTTTACCAGCTCAGCGGTTCGCCTTCGCTTTGGCGTGAGGTGGAGCCAAGAGTAGAATCGTTTGATTATGACTCACTGTCGGCAAGTAGACTGGTTCGTTTGATGGTGAGGAAAATCTTGAAGGCATGCCCGCCGCTATTCAGGCTGGCCGATAGAACATATCACCTCATCAAAAAACAGTAGTTTTCGAGCTGTTGATTCCGCTTTTCAGCACGTCTGAAGATTGAGCGGCGGGGAAGGGACGGAAAAATGGAAAATGAAAGCATGAAGAAGAGGATTGTGTCTCTGGACGTCATTCGTGTTTTCTCGTGCCTGTGTGTTTTGCTGGTACATTTTAATGCTGCAATTTCTGGATGGACCGGCGGGATATTTGTCTATCCGAATAGCCTTCTGGGAAATTATATTCTGAGTGGCAGAGTGTATATCGGCGGCTTGGGTGTGAGCTTGTTTTTTATCCTGTCGGGTGTGTCGCTGATGTATACCCATAAGCCGGAAAGAGGACTCAGATATTTTTATAAAAAAAGAGTTTTCAATATCTATCCGATGTTCTGGATCGCTTTTGCCATCGCAACTGCGTTTGATTTTTTATCGAACAAGGCGATGGGATTTGCTAAACCGGCTAATATTCTATATTCAATTGCAGGTATGGACGGCTATCTTGGAACATTGGGGCTAATTACAACGGAATACTATAAGCTCGGAGAATGGTTCTTGGGTTGCATTATACTGTTGTATGTGCTCTTTCCGCTATTGTACAAAGGTATAGAGAGGAAGCCGATTCTGACCACGGGTTGTGTGTGTGCGATCTACATTCTATGTATTCGCCTGGTTCCGGTATTTGGATATACAATTGATCAGATCGCATTTATTCTCAGGATCCCGGAAGTATTATTGGGAATGCTGTTTATTCGGTATGACATGCTGAAACGGCCCTTGCGTTTGATGGGACTGGGTGTAGGCGTTTTTGTATTGGCAGTGCTCTTCAGGAATAACATCAGTTCGCTCACTTTGTGCATAGCTACGGCATTGGCAGTATTTGTAGTATTGAATTTAATGGTCTGTCTGTTGGCTAAATTCAATATCAGATGGAGTGCATTTACTGCACTGGCGAATCTGACCTATCCAGTTTTTCTGATTCATCATTGGCTTATCCATACAATGGTGAAAGGTTTTGACTTGAAGGCATTGCCAAGAGTTTATGCCTTGGCTTTGTTGCTTGTATGGACGGCACTGTTGTTGTTGCTTTCAAAACTGCTTGTAAAGGCGAATAAACGCTTGGTGTGCTTCATTCAAAGCAAACGCATTGTTTATTGGGGAATGATTATCATTCTTATTGGAAGCTTTGCTTATACAGCCTGCCAAGCCGGCATTTCCATGGCGACATCATTCCGTGGTGAGTCTGTTCAAGCCGAATACGACCATGATATGTACGCGGCGCAAGTTGAAAACGCATGGTATGACGATGGCAATATTTATGCAACAGTGAAAAACTCAGGAAGTGTTGCATGGAGCGAGGACGAAGCCTATCGTTGCGGGTTATTTATTAATGGTCAGGATTGCAGCGTTCGGGCGACAATTGAACCTGGGGAAACCGTTTCGCCGGGAGCGACGTACACCTTTGTCTTTCACGATGCGGATAAGTTGCCAATCGAATCGCTTGGCGTGCAGATGCTGAAAGAAGGTGTGTTATACTTTGGCGAACAACGGCAATTATCGCAGCTGACACAGCCCTTGGCAGGCACGCCGCAAGTTGAGTATGATGGAACAGACTATCAATGGTTGGATTATTGTGGAGACGAAAAACAGGTAGACGGAATTGTAAAGGTGGATACAGATCGGGAATCTACATGGATTGCCGGCTGGGCAATTGATCCACTGGCCGGTACAACTGCGTCTAAAGTTGTTTTGCAAGTGGGGGAGGCGTGCTGCGATGCTGAATATGGCGAAGCGCGCGAATCGGTTGCAGCATATTTTGGATCGGATGACTACTTGAATAGCGGCTATACGGCAGCATTGAACACTCGAGAATTGATTGATGCCGGGAAACTGGTGGTTCACGTAGTTTCTGCGGATGGTACTTATCAGTATGCGCCGCAGGTTTATCGGGTTGAGATTCTCGATTAATAAGATTGGAGAGTTATTTCGGCATGAAAACGGCGCTCATCACCGGTATCACCGGTCAGGACGGCTCCTACCTGGCGGAGCTGTTATTGGAAAAAGGCTACGCAGTACATGGCGTGGTTCGGCGCGCATCCGTGGCTAACACGGCACGAATCGCGCACATCATGGATAGAATCACGCTGCACGACGGCGATATGTGCGATTCGGCGAGCCTTACGCGCATCGTAGCGGCCGTGCGCCCGGATGAGGTATACAATCTCGCGGCGCAGAGTCATGTGCGCGTCAGCTTTGAAATGCCGGAATACACCGGCGATGTGGATGCGCTGGGTACGCTGCGCCTGCTGGAAGCCATTCGCACGCTGGGAATGGAAAAAAGCTGTCGCTTTTATCAGGCCTCAACTTCCGAACTTTATGGCGAAGTGCAGACCGTGCCGCAAAATGAGGCTACGCCCTTTCATCCGCATTCGCCCTACGCCGTAGCCAAGCAGTACGCCTACTGGATGGTGCGGCAGTATCGCGACGCCTACGGCATGTTCGCGGTCAACGGCATACTGTTCAATCACGAATCCGAGCGTCGCGGCGAAAACTTCGTTACCCGCAAGATTACGCGTGCGGCAGGACGCATCGCCGAGGGCCTGCAGGCGCATCTGGAATTGGGCAATCTGGACAGTCTGCGCGATTGGGGCTATGCGAAGGACTATGTGGAATGCATGTGGCGCATGCTTCAGCGCGACGTGGCGGACGATTATGTGGTCGCCACGGGCGTGCAGCACAGCGTGCGTAAATTTGCGGAAATGGCGTTCCGCAACAATGGAATCGAGCTGCGTTGGGAGGGCAGCGGCGCGCAGGAGAAGGGCTATGATGTTGCCACGGGCGCATTGCGCGTGTGTGTGAATGAAAAGTGGTATCGTGCGACGGACGTGGTGAATCTCTGCGGCGACGCATCCAAGGCGCAGCGCGAGCTGGGCTGGAATCCGAACCAGACGAGCTTGACGCGGCTCTGCGAGATCATGTCGGCTCATGATCGCGCGCTGGCCCGGCGTGAAGTAGAATTGAGCATGGATGAGAGGTAACGGTGCATTGAAGACGACGGCGTTGATTATGGCGGGCGGCCGGGGTGAGCGCTTCTGGCCGTATAGCCGCCTACACAGGCCCAAGCAGTTTCTCTGCCTGATGGACAACAGCAAAACGATGATCCAGAATACGGTGGAGCGCATTCGCCCACTGGTGGCCAGCGAAGATATCTTTGTGGCGACCAATAGTGCGTATTTTGATATGGTGCGCCAACAACTGCCTGATATTCCGGAACAGAATATCCTGCTGGAGCCGGTCGGACGGGATACCGCGCCATGTATAGGTCTGGGTGCAGTGCATATTCGCAAGAAATACGGCGATGCGGTGATG